>JAZKRS010000079.1:0-12736 GCA_036626435.1 Haloarculaceae archaeon
GTCCTGTTGCCCCTGCTGGCCAGCGGGCTCATCGCCGAACGGCCGCTCGTCGCCGGCGGCCTGCTGGCGGTGAACCTCGCGGGCCTGGTACTCGGTCGGGACTATACGGGTCGACGGAACGGTTGATAGAATTTGCCCCCGCCCCGTCCTGGCGAATATCTATCATGGCTTCCGTCGACCAGTATACAACCGGTAGCCGCGCCCGGTGGGCATCTCCTCACTGCGGCCGTCCACAGCCACCTGATCCACCACGCCCTCGAGTCCGCGGGGCTTTCTGCCCCGCAACCTCTTCGTGCCTTCGCAGTTGCGGGCTCCCCTTGTCCCGCATCTGCGGAATCTCTCTCCGAACATTCAAGTACGAACCCGCAACCAGTCGGCCCCATGTCCGACTGCACCCACGTCATCGCGGGCACGTGTACGACGACGTTCGACGGCGACGGTCGCGAGCAGCGCCAGCACGGTGAAGTTCTGGTCGTGGTCAAGCCCGACGGCACCACCCTCGTCCACGACGCCGCGGGCTACCAGCCCGTCGCGTGGCTGACCAGACCGGACTCGGTGACCGTCGGTGCCGACACCGTGACTGCTGCTGACGGCGACCAGCACCTCTCGGTTGACGTCCACGAGACGCACACCCGCGGCCGGTACCCGACCAGCGACGCCGGCGTTCCGGTCGGCGAGTGCCTCTGCGGGGAACGGCTCGTCCGCGCTCGCGGGGCCGTCACCTGTCCCGGGTGTGGCGACCGCTACGGTCTTCCGTCGGGCGCGACGGTCACAGACGAGCGGTGTAACGACTGTGGCCTGCCCCGAATCCGGGTCAGGCGGGGCGCGACGTTCGTCGCCTGCCTCGATCGTGGCTGCGAGTCGCTGGACGACCGCGTCAGCGCAGCGTTCGACCGCGAGTGGGGCTGCCCCGGCTGCGGCGGCGACCTGCGTGTCCTCCGGCGAGGTGGGCTCATCCTCGGCTGCGAAAACTACCCGGACTGCGATATCGGCTTCGCGTTCCCCGAGGGTATCCACGACGGGGAGTGTGCATGTGGCCTCCCGGCCTTCGAGACGGCGAGCGGCCGGCGGTGTCTCGATACCGGGTGTGACAGGGCCAGTTCCGACACCGGGGGGAACGCAGCCGGCTGACGCCCCCGGGGCTGACACCGCAGGGGCTTTGAGGCGCCCGCGCGGACGGCGGAGCATGGACGCGACCTACGACGGCGACGTCGTGCGCGCGGGCCAGAGCGCGCGCGAACAGTTCCACGACGCCCGCGGATACGGCCGCCCCGTCGACGCCGACGTCCACCTCGCCCCCGTCGAGGCCGCCCACCTCCTCTGTCGCGGTGACCTCGACGCCGTCGTCGACGACCGCCCCGGTAACGCGGGCGAACGGCTCGGGTTCCGGGCCTTTCTCACGTCGGCCGCCGTCTCGGAGGTGGCCTTCTTCGTCTACAAGGACCTCCGTGATCGGGGTTTCTACCTCTCGCCGGCCCGCGATGGGTGGGTCGACGACGCCTCCGGCGACTTCGTCGTCTATCCGCGCGGGAGGGGGCCGTGGGACGACGCCGTCGTCTACAGGGTGCGGGCGGTCGGCGAGCGCGCCGCGGTGACAGCGGACGATCTCGCGACGCTCGCCGCTGTCGACGCCGACGAGGGAGGGACCGGCGTGCTGGCGGTCGTCGACGAGGAGAGTGAACTCACGTACTTCGCGGTCGAGTCGCCGACGATGACTGGCTCGACGCACCACGACATCCCCGAGATTGCGGGCGACCTCGCTGCCGACCGCGTGCTGGTCTGGGACCCGCCCGCCCCGCTTCACGAGCAGGCCTTCTACGGCCAGCGCCTCGAGGAGGGCGACGCGGTGCAGCTCTCTCTCGTCGAAGCGGCCTACCTCGCCGACCAGGGTACACTTTCGATCGCGGGCGACGGCGGCCGGAACCCAGCGGAGATAATCGGCGAGCGCGGTCGGGAGGTCGAGGGCGAACGGTTCGACCGCCGACTGCGGGTCTACGCCGCCCTGCGGGCCGCGGGCATCGTCCCGAAGACGGGATACAAGTTCGGCGCGGACTTCCGGACCTACGCGGACGTCGAGTCGGTCGCAGACCTTGGTCACTCCGAACGCCTGGTGCGCGTCCTCCCGTCGGGACACACATTCACACCCCGTGACCTCGCGCTGGACGTCCGGCTTGCCCACGGCGTCCGCAAGGAGATGGTGTTCGCGCTGACCCACGATGAGGGCGTCGAGTGGCTCTCTGTGGGCCGGCTGACGCCGTGACGCGACGAAACGAACGCTTTTTGGGTTCGACGCGGCGAGTACACCTCAATCGATGACGCGCGACTCCCCCGACGACAGTGACGAGGTAGCCCCCGATGGCGGGACGGGCGCGGCCGGCGCCGACGACGTGGCCCTGGACCCGTGGGGGTCCTCGACTGTCTCGGACTACCGCAAGCTGTTCGACCAGTTCGGTATCGAGCGCTTCGAGGCGGTGCTCGACGGGGTGCCAGACCCCCACTATCTGATGCGCCGCGGGGTCATCTTCGGACACCGCGAGTACCGCGATATCGCGGCGGCGATGCGAACGGGCGAGCCCTTCGCCGCACTCTCGGGCTTCATGCCAACTGGCGACCCCCACATCGGCCACAAGCTCGTCTTCGACGAGATCATCTGGCACCAGGAGCAGGGCGGGGACGCCTACGGGCTCATCGCAGACCTCGAAGCCCACAGCGCACGCGGGCTCTCCTGGGAGGAGATCGACGAGCACACCCGCAACTACATCCTCTCGCTTCTCGCGCTCGGGTTCGACCCCGACGAGGGGGAACTCTACCGCCAGTCGACCAGCCGCGAGGTGCAGGACCTGGCGTTCGAACTCGGCATCGAGGCGAACTTCTCCGAGTTGCAGGCCATCTACGACTTCGACGGCGAGACCGACGTCTCGCACATGCAGTCGGTCGTCACGCAGATGGCCGACATCCTCTACCCCCAGCTCGACGAGCCCAAGCCGACTGTGATCCCCGTCGGTCCGGACCAGGACCCCCACATCCGCCTGTCGCGCGATCTCGCCCAGCGGATGCGCTATTTCGGTGTCCGGGAGGCCTACGCCAGCTTCGAGGCCGACGCGGCTGAACGGGGCCTCATCGCGTACGCGCACGAGACCCTCTCCGAGCGCCACCCGGACGAGACGGTCCGGTGTGGCGACGCCGCCGAGTTCCTCGAGGGCGAGCGCGAGCCCGGCGCGACCGACGTGGAGGCGACGACGCTCGACAGCACCATCACGATGCTCCGGGAAGCGGGCAAGGAACCCTTGCGCCCCCGCGTCCGCATTTTCGACCGCCGGGCGACCGAGGAGGCCTTCGAGGCGCTGATCGAGGCCGTCGACGGCGAGAAGCGCGTCTACGACAACCACGTCGACGCCTTCGCGCTGTCCTTCGAGGCGGCGGAGAACCTGGCCCGCGAGGTCGAACTCGACCACGGCGGCTACGGCTTCCTGCCCCCCTCTTCGATCTACCACCGCTTCATGACCGGCCTCACCGGCGGGAAGATGTCCTCCTCGATCCCTGCCTCTCACATCAGCCTGCTCGACGACCCCGCCGAGGGCTACGACAAGGTCAAAGCCGCCACCACGGGCGGGCGCGAAACCGCCGAGAAGCAACGGGAACTCGGCGGGAAGGCCGACGAGTGTCCGGTCTACGAGCTGTACGCCTACCTGCTGGCAGGCGACGACGACGAGTTCGCGAAGGAGGTCTACGACGAGTGCGTCGGCGGCGAACGCCTCTGTGGCGACTGCAAGGAGCAGGCCGCCCGGCTCATGGAGGAGTTCCTCGAAGACCACCAGGCCAAACGCGACGAGTGGGAGGAAGAGCTGGAAGAACTGGACATCGAACTGGACTCGCCGCGAAAGCGGTGACCGCCCCCAGAGCTGTCGGGCGACGCGTTACCACTCCGGCTCACCGTCCGGTGCAAGGACGCGTTCGAGTGAGTTCCTGACGCCACGCTGAATCCCATTCTCCGGCGCAGTGATCGCAAACTCGGCCCAGTAGAGGAACTCCAGTTCGCCGTCGGAGTCGTACCCCTGCCCGCCCTTGAACTGCATGCGCCGCTCGCCGGCCCCGTACGCACAGTTGCCACACGAGTCGACGGTCAGAACGATGTGGGCGAGCCACGGATCTTCGACCTGACGGAGCTGGAGCCCCTCCGGCGTCTCGGAACTGTTCTCGTACCCGTCGAGGACAGCCCGGATGTCGTCCCGCACGGCGGGGTTGTCGGTGTCGACGTAGACCGAGAGGTTCGTCTGGGAGCGCCAGGGATTTTCGCGGGTCACGTAGCCTTTCTCCTCGTGGTTCGCGCTGTCGGGACAGCCCATCAGCCAGTGTGGCGCCTGGCAGTGGTCGAGGCCCCGGACGTGTCCGAGTTCGTGTTTCGCGCCGTGGACCAGTTCGGCCCGGTTGGCGGTCTCGTCGAGCCCGAACCGGATCGGCCTGTCGGAGGCGAGCAGCCGGGCGTAGCTGTCCGCCTTTGGGGCACAGGCGATGTCGTTCTCGCAGTCGACCTCGTCGGCGAACCGGGCGACGATGTCGGGATCATCGGCGTCGGGACGCACGACGAATTCGGCTTCCCAGGTGTCGTACTCGTCGTCTCGCTCGTTCCACCAGGCGACCGCCTCGCGGAAGGGCCCGGCGACGTTCCGGTCGGTCTCGTTCTCGATCCCGATGATGACCTGCGCCGTTTCCTCGCCGCTCTCCTGGCTCGCATCGGTGTCCCCGATGCTGACGCTGTACTGACAGCCCGCGAGAAACACGAGGACACAGACGAGCCCCAGCAAGAGCCATCCTCGCCTATCCGGCATGGGTCATCCAACTTCCCAGCGGGTCAAAAACCCTCGGCTCACGGTTCGCTCGCCCTCCCTGCTCGCGGCTCGATGCCTCGCCGCTCGCTGTTCGGAGACCTCGCTTCGCTCGATCTCTCACTCCAAGTGAGAACCGTTAACTGCGAACCACACAGTTTCCACACCAAGACCATGCAACTCCCAAAAGCCCAGGTGGCGGTCCTGAAGACCGCCGACGCAAATGCGGATCGGTCGATCACCGAGATCGCCCGGGCGGCAGATCTGAAACCTGAAGCCGCCACGCGCGCCGCCTTCGCGCTCGAAGCGGAAGACCTCGTCGAGGTGACCGAGAATGTAGAGGTGTCGGCCTCGCTCACCGACGAGGGCCGGCAGTACGCCGAGGAGGGGCTGCCCGAACTCCGACTCTATCAGGCCGCCCTCGAAGCGGGCGCCGACGCGGAGCCTGCGCCGCTGGGTGACCTGCTCGGCGGGGCGGGACTGGACGGCGAGGCCGTCGACATCGCGCTCGCGAACTTCGCGCGCAAGGGCTACGGCGACGTCGACAGCGGCCGGGTGACCACCGACCCCGACGCCGATCCCGACGCCGACCCGGAACGCCGGGCCATCGAAGCTCTCGCGGCCGGCGACGAACCCGACGCCGACAAGGACGCCCTCGACCAGCTGGAGCGGCGCGGCCTCCTCGAACGCGAGGAGCACACCACCCGCTCGGTCCGGGTGAGCGACGACGGCGTGACCGCGCTGATGGAGGGCGTCGAGGTCGCCGAGACGGTCGACGAACTCACGCCCGAACTCCTGATCAGCGGCGAGTGGGCCGAGGTGGAGTTCTCCGAGTACAACGTCGAGGCCGACGCCGAACAGTTCCGGGGCGGCAAGGAACACATCCTCCGCCAGACCGCGAACCGCGTCAAGGACGTGCTGGTCGGGATGGGCTTCGAGGAGATGGAGGGCCCCCACGCCGACGCGCAGTTCTGGATCAACGACTGCCTGTTCATGCCCCAGGACCACCCTGCCCGCACCCACTGGGACCAGTTCGACCTCGAGTCCCCCGACGAGATCCGGGAGTTGCCCGACGACCTCGTCGAGCGCGTGCGCTCGGCCCACCTGGAGGGCGTCGGCGTGGACGGCGACGGCTACCACTCGCCGTGGGACCTCGAGACCGCGAAGTCGCTCGACCTCCGGGGCCACACCACCTCGCTGTCGATGCGCCACCTCTCGGGCCACCAGATCGGCGATCTCGAACCGCCCAAGCGCTTTTTCAGCGTCGAGAAGGTGTACAGGAACGACACACTCGATCCGACTCACCTGCTCGAGTTCTTCCAGATCGAGGGGTGGGTGATGGCCGAGGACCTCTCCGTGCGCGATCTGTTCGGGACCTTTACCGAGTTCTACGAGCAGTTCGGTATCACGGACCTGGAGTTCAAGCCCCACTACAACCCCTACACGGAGCCCAGCTTCGAGCTGTTCGGCACGCACCCGGAGACGGGCGCCCTCGTCGAGGTCGGCAACTCCGGTATCTTCCGCGACGAGGTGCTCCGACCTCTCGGGGTGGAGGCCGACGTGATGGCGTGGGGCCTCTCACTCGAGCGTCTCCTGATGTTGATGTACGGCTTCGAGGACATCCGGGACGTCCACGGGACGCTCTGTGACCTGCAACTGCTGCGTGACGTGGAGGTGGTGTACTGATGCCCGTCGTCGATGTCGATCCCGACGAACTCCGCGAGCTGACGGGGCACGGCGAGAAGAGTGACGACGCGCTCCGCTCGGACCTGTTCGACCTCGGCCTGGAATTCGAGGGCTGGACCGAGTCAGAGGAGATGCAACTGGAGTTCGCCCCGGACCGGCTGGACCGCCTCTCAGTCGAGGGCATCGCCCGGTCGCTGCGCTACCACTACGGCGACGACCGCGGCGTCTACGTCCCGAAGACGAACGACCCCGAGTGGACCATCGAGGTCGATCCTTCCGTCCCGGACGAGCGGCCGTACGTGACCGGCGCGGTCGTCCGCGGGCTGGACATGGACGACGACGCCCTGCAGTCGCTCATCCAGGTCCAGGAGAAGCTCCACGCGACCATGGGCCGGGGGCGTGCGAAGGGCGCAATCGGCGTTCACGACCTCGTGGCGTTAAAAGGCGCTCCCGGTACTGGCGGCGAGAAGTCGATCCGCTACGTCGGCGTCGATCCCGACGGCGACCGGTTCGTGCCGCTGGACAGCGACGCGGAGATGACGCCAGCGGACGTGCTCACCGACCACCCCATCGGCGACACGTACGGCCCCCTGGTCGAGGGTCTCGACCGCTACCCGGCGATCTACGACTCGATCGGGCTGTTCTCGTTCCCGCCGGTGATCAACGGCCGCCGGACGGAGGTCTCGACCGACTCGCGGGACCTCTTCATCGAGATGACCGGCACCGATCAGTGGACGGTCGACCACATGCTGAACATCGTCTGTTACGCCCTCGACGCACGCGGGGGGCGAGTCGAGCGCGTCGAGGTCGTCTACGACGCGGACGCCAGCGGCGCGTACGCGGGCGAGACGCTCGACCGGCCCGACCTCTCCATCGACGAGAAGGCCGTCACGCACGACCGCATCGAGTCCATACTCGGCGTCGACATGACGACCGAGGACGTCGTCGACTGTGCCGAGCGGGCCGGCCTGGACGCCGGGGAGGCCGACGGCGACGCCTACGAGATGGCAATTCCACCCTACCGCGTGGATGTCCTCCACCCGCTGGATGTTATCGACGACATCGGGCGCGCATACGGGTTCAACGGCCTGGAACCGCGCTATCCGGACGTCTCGACGGTCGGGGGCCGCCACGAGCGCTCCCGGCTCGAGGATGCCGCCCGCGACGCGCTCGTGGGCCTTGGCTTTGAGGACCTGCTGAACTTCCATATGATAAACGGGGCGGAGAACTTCGAGCGGATGGGGCTCGAACAGGACGACGATGCCGTCGGCGCCACCCGTCCGGTCACCATCCGCGAACCCTACAGCGAGGACTACACAATGCTCCGGACCTGGGCCCTGCCCTCCCTCATGATGGTCCTGGAGCGCAACACCCACCGCGCGTACCCGCAGGAGCTCGCAGAGATCGGGCTGGCCGCCCACCTCGACGACGCGGAGAACACGGGCGTCGCCGAACACCGGACGGTCGCGGCCGTCCTCGCGCGCACGGACGCTTCCTACGAGGACGCGAAGGCCCGCCTCCAGGCGCTGGCGGGCGCGTTCGGGAAGACCCTCGAGACGCTCCCGACCGAACACCCCTCGTTCATCCCGGGCCGGGCCGCCGAGGTCGTCCTCGACGGCGAGGCGGTCGGCGTCGTCGGCGAGATCCACCCCGAGGTGCTGGTCGACCACGACCTCGAACTGCCTGTCGCCGGCTTCGAGTTTCGGCTGGACGGGCTAGCGTAGCAACCGGGAGCGACCGACGGGAGCGAGCGGCTTTTTTGGTGCAGATTTTTTGGCCGAGCGGTGCGCTGTGCGCATCCGAGGCGAAAAAAGGTGCTCGCAGTTCCGGCTGGACGGGCTGGCGTAGGTGTCCCGTCGGCTCGGCTACCCGGACAGCAGCGGGGAGTCGCCGCCGTAGACCCGCTCGACGAAGAGCAGCGCAACCAGCGCGGAGATGATGAGCGTGTAGGAGGCGGCGGCGAACAGCGCATCCTCGACCGTGGCGTACTCGCCCGTCCGGAAGATGATAGCTTTCCTGACCATCGCGATGACGCCGGTGTAGATCACGAGCTGGACGATCCGTCGGGTGTCGTTCTCCTCGACGTACGCCAGCACCGTCTGGTACACCTCGACGATTATCAGCAAGAGCAGTCCGGTATCGATGAAGCCAATGACGACGAGCGGGTCGGTGATGCTCCCCGACTCCACGGCGTCGAGTATCTGGAGCGTCAGGTCGACGACCCCGATCGCGAAGAGTACCGCAAAAACCGTTGCGGCGGCCAGCTCGATCCCGTGGACGAATCGGCCCATGACGACGGCGTACCGTTCTGCCAACGCACCCGAGAGTCCGCGTTCGACCGTCTCGGACTCTGGAGGAGAGGGCTGGTCATCACCGCTCATCGATGCAGTATCGTGTTTTCTTACGGAGTAGCTGCTCGCTCATTCACCGGCATATAGGGGCCTCAGACGCATATACCGTCGGTCGTGGAGCAGCCGTTCGTTAGACCGACGGTCCGCCGACGAGCAGCCAGCCGGCGAAGGCGAGAGTTGCAACGGCGAGCAGCCAGACGAACAGGCGCTTTCCCTGCCGGACGAGAGTGGACCGATAGCCGTCACCAGTCATAGATCCGCGCCCACGGCGTCCGCGACGGAGTCGAAGCCATCCTGTTCCAGCCGCTCCAGCAGGCCGCGGTTGATCTCGCGGGCCAGCGAGGGGCCCTCGTAGACCAGGGCCGTGTACAGCTGGACGAGACTGGCGCCCGCGCGGATCTTGCGGTACGCGTCTTCGGCGGATGCGACGCCGCCGACGCCGACGACGGGGACGTCGACGCGCTCGGCGACGAACCGGACCATTTCGGTCGCGCGCGCCTCGACCGGCTCGCCCGAAAGCCCCCCCTCCTCCGCACGGTTGGGCGACCGCAGGGAGGGGGGTCGGTCGGTGGTCGTGTTGGTGGCGACGACGCCGTCGAGGTCGAACTCCCGGACGATCGAGAGGGCGTCCTCGACTGCGGGCTCGGGCAGGTCCGGCGAGAGCTTCACGAGCAGCGGGCTCGCGCCGGCTCCGACCAGCTCCCCGAAGATGTTTGCCATCGCCTCGCGGTTCTGTAGCTCCTCGAAGCCCTGGGAGTTGGGACAGGAGACGTTCACGACGAAAAAGTCCGCGCCCGCGACGCGCTCGTAGGCTCGGCGGTAGTCGGCCGGCGCGTCCTCGGGCGCGATGTGTTCGGTCTTCGCGATGTTGACCCCGAGCGGTACGTCGATGTCGGTGCTGCGGATGCGCTGTCCGACGGCCTCGGCGCCGTCGTTGTTCAGCCCCATGCGGTTGACGAGCGCACGATCCTCGGGAAGCCGGAACAGCCGCGGGCGCGGATTGCCCGCCTGCGGTTCGGCGGTGACGCCGCCGACCTCGACGAACCCGAAGCCCAGATCCGAAAGCGCGGCGGGCACCTCAGCGTTCTTGTCGAAGCCCGCTGCCACACCGACCGGGTTCGGGAACGCCTGGCCGAACGCCGATGTGGCGAGCCGGTCGTCGCGGATGACGTACCTGGCCGCGAGCGCGTCACCGAGCGGTGTGTGCTGGGTAACCCGGAGGAGACCGTGCACGATGGTGTGGGCGATTTCGGCGGGGAGGCGAAACAGGAGCGGTTTGGAGATGTCGTAGAGGGAGTCCATCTGGGCTGTCCAGCCTCAGAACTCGTGTTCGACCTCGTCGGGATCGGCCTTCTGGATGATTATCTTGTTGTCACGCACGCGGACGAAAACCTCGTCGCCGATGTCCAGTCCTGCGACGGCGAGTTCGTCCTCGTGGAGATTGATATGAACATTGTGGTACTCACCGTCCTCGTCCTTCGCACCACTTGGGCTGAGCTTCTTCTTTCGGACCATCGCGCTACCTAGCCGACCATTCCCTGGAGGACGTACTTAAGTCTACCGCGCGACGGGCGGCCGGCAATCCGGAGCGCCCGAGTGGTTCCACGGCGCGCGCGAGGGTGTCAGACCCCTGTTTGCTCCCGGAAAGTCGGCCCGACTGCCGAATGTCGCGATATCCTTTATAAAGGCATCGCCCTACGGCAGTCGATTTTGGGGTATATTTATATTGGGCCATGTGCTGAATTGACACGGAGCGGTGAGAACCATGGCACGAGACAACGACAAGCGCAACTTCGCGCTCCGAGAAGCGGACGGCGAGGAATCGAGTGTCTTCTCCGGCGGCACACCCCGCCAGGCGGCACTGAAAGCGGCGCGACGGCTCGACCCGGCTGACTCCGAGGACAACGCGGACCCGGAGGAACTCCGGCTCCGGGAGAAAGGAACCCACAAGGTCCACGTCTACGAGGGCTGGGCCTGGGAGGAGGAGGCCCCCGACGACAAGCCCGACTGGATGCCCGGCGAGATAACGAAGGGCAACGTCTCCAAGGAACGTGTCGAGCACCTCGACGAGATCTAGTCGCACACCAGCCGTTTTTTCGCGCGATCGGCCAGTGACAACACCGGGTCAGGACAGGGTTAAGACGCGCGGCGGCCTGTCTCCGGATGCGTGGCTCTCATCCGGCCCGACCTGACCCACCAGCGGCGGGATGACGGCCCGACCTCCGGCCACGCGACACGGTGTGTAATCACGTGACGCGACGGGTACAGTTCGACGGGCTTAATACAGTCCCCCTCCTCGAATCTGATGCGAACGTGGCGCGGGCCGACGCCCCCCGCCGGGTTGCAATCGCCCTTCGGAGCCCTTAAGTGTACCAGGGCATTCCGAGTGTAATGCGAACGCGGCCCGGCCGGAATCGACCCGGCTCGGCCACATCGGACTGATCAAAGTCGACTCGAAGGGTTTAAGACCCTTTCCGGCAAATATTCAGGTCCGGAAGAAATGAGGATTCCACCCCTGCGGTCCGCCGTATAGATGGGATCTGATGTTAGCCCTGGTAGTTCGGTGACACCCGGTCGGTCGCGTACCGATCGCGGGTGTGCCGAACCCCGATAGCAACACCATATTTGGTGTTCCCGCCTAACCCGCCCGCGCTCTGCGTGGGCACATTCCGGTTGATCCTGCCGGAGGCCATTGCTATCGGAGTCCGATTTAGCCATGCTAGTCGTACGGGTTCAGACCCGTGGCGAATAGCTCAGTAACACGTGGCCAAACTACCCTACGGACCGGAACAACCTCGGGAAACTGAGGCTAATTCCGGATACAGCTCTCATGCTGGAGTGCAGAGAGCTGGAAACGCTCCGGCGCTGGCCGGACCTTGTCCGGCTGCGCAGCAAGACGCTTTGCGTCTTGCGAGCGCCGTAGGATGTGGCTGCGGCCGATTAGGTTGACGGTGGGGTAACGGCCCACCGTGCCCATAATCGGTACGGGTCATGAGAGTGAGAGCCCGGAGACGGTATCTGAGACAAGATACCGGGCCCTACGGGGCGCAGCAGGCGCGAAACCTTTACACTGCACGACAGTGCGATAAGGGGACTCCGAGTGCGAGGGCATACAGTCCTCGCTTTTCTGTACCGTAAGGTGGTACAGGAACAAGGGCTGGGCAAGACCGGTGCCAGCCGCCGCGGTAATACCGGCAGCCCGAGTGATGGCCGATATTATTGGGCCTAAAGCGTCCGTAGCCGGCCGGACAAGTCCGTTGGGAAATCGACGCGCCTAACGCGTCGGCGTCCAGCGGAAACTGTCCGGCTTGGGGCCGGAAGACTCGAGGGGTACGTCCGGGGTAGGAGTGAAATCCTGTAATCCTGGACGGACCGCCGGTGGCGAAAGCGCCTCGAGAGGACGGACCCGACGGTCAGGGACGAAAGCTAGGGTCTCGAACCGGATTAGATACCCGGGTAGTCCTAGCTGTAAACGATGCTCGCTAGGTGTGGCGCAGGCTACGAGCCTGCGCTGTGCCGTAGGGAAGCCGTGAAGCGAGCCGCCTGGGAAGTACGTCTGCAAGGATGAAACTTAAAGGAATTGGCGGGGGAGCACTACAACCGGAGGAGCCTGCGGTTTAATTGGACTCAACGCCGGACATCTCACCAGCACCGACAGTGGCTGTGAAGGTCAGTTTGATGGCCTTACTGGAGCCACTGAGAGGAGGTGCATGGCCGCCGTCAGCTCGTACCGTGAGGCGTCCTGTTAAGTCAGGCAACGAGCGAGACCCGCACTCCTAGTTGCCAGCAACACCGCGAGGTGGTTGGGTACACTAGGAGGACTGCCGCTGCCAAAGCGGAGGAAGGAACGGGCAACGGTAGGTCAGTATGCCC
>JAZKRS010000080.1:0-12045 GCA_036626435.1 Haloarculaceae archaeon
AAGCGCGAGGCTTTCTCCTCATACTTCAGTAAATCCCGCCGTTTACATCGCTGACAGCGACAACCGTCGCACCCCACTCGTCAAGAAATCGCGCTGTCGTGACCCGCTGAAGATTCGTTTCATCGGTGAGACGAATCGCTAACCCCCTTGTTTCGTTTGTAGATTCGCCAAACAGTCAAGTTGGGGCCGCAGTTCGTGATATCGAATTTGACAGGCGGAGTGTCGAGGGACTTGATCCCGGACGGTTCACAAGCCAAGGGTGACAGACGGCCAGCTTTCAGTCCAGCTCCCCTCGGAGACGCCAGCCCGGTCACCGTGACGGCCCAGTCCGGTTGCGAGCCGTTTCCAGCCAGCCTGGCTCCGGGACGCTGGTCTCGCCGACGGCGGTGTACGCCAGCGTGGAGTTCAGCGTCCGGGTCCGGGTGCCGTCACGCTGGTCGACCAGGATACGCATCCGGCGGACGACGCCGTCGGTCGAGATGAACACGCGGACGTTGACGGTTGTGTCGACGTCCGGGTCGGTATCCTCCCCGACGACCCCACCGATCTGTTCGGGGGTAGTGGCGGCGTACTCGTGAACGCGGACGCCGTCCAGCCGGGTGGTGCCCTGGTAGGTGTACTCGACGTCGCCGAGGAGCGGAGCGATACCGGGGTTTCGATACTGACTCACCCGGGCGGCCCCCGAGAGTGGCTGGCCGTAGCGCACGGCGCCGGCTGGCGGCGCGTGTCGCTCGTAACTGCTACCGGCGCCGTCGCCGTAGACGGTGTATCGACCGGCACGGTCGCTGTGCCGTTCGACGAGCTCTGCGCCGGTGTCCGTGTCGAACCGGGCGACTGTCGACCGGTTCGTCTCCAGCGTGCCGTTCACCCGAATTCGGGTGGTGTCGCGGTACGTGAAGCTGTCGGCAGACTCAAGTTCGGCTGCGTGAGCGTCGGCGATGGTACTGCCGTTCTCGAGCGGCGCCGGGTAGACAGGGGAAGCCGGCCAGGCGACGACAGCCACCACGGCGCTGGCCAGGCCGACCAGCACGATCACTCCCAGCGTGCGCGACCACGGGGCCATATCACGGATACGAGAGTACGTTGTATGTGAACTCGGGGGTCAGGCAGCCGCCGTACACGACCGCGAGAAGATTCACCAGCGGGTCCGCCACTGTGACGCCCGGCGTCACGGGGCGTACGTTCCTTCGAGTTGCTCCTCGGCGATGACCTTCCCACCCATTGCTGATTCGAGTTGGTCCTTTGTCGTCCCCGTATCGAGATCGAGCCGCTGGTTGAGCGCAAAGAGCCGGAACCGATACGTGTGTTCGCGGTCCGGTGGATTTGGGCCACCGTATCCCTGTTCGCCGTAATCGTTTCGTCCTTGAACAGCCCCAGACGCATCCCAGCCTTCGGGGATCGTTGACGTGGTCGGGTCGATATTCCAGACCACCCAGTGATCCCAGATCTTGCCAGCCGGCTTAACAGCGTCCGGGTCGTCCATTACCAACGCCAAGGACTTGGTTTCCTCGGGCACACCCTCGATTTCCAGGGGGGGATTCACATTTTCCGCTGTGTATCCGTACGTATCCGGGATCGGCTCACCGTTTGCAAACGCCGGACTCGTCAGCTGTAGCGCTGTCATCAGTCTACTTCAGAGATGGCTTCGGGTAAATATGAAAACCGACGGCTATTCTCACCGTTTAGGAACAATACAGCTGTGAACTACCGTTACCGAACCCGCCATCTCGTCACTTCAGGAGGGGCTGCTCGGCATGGAAGGGGATGAGACGAAGCGTATCGAGGTGCTACACGAGGACCACCAGATCACGTACAATCGGGCCGAGTTCGAAGCGATGGTCGGGGAGCCCGCGGAACCCGGGCAGGAAATTCACGCAAAAACTCTTACACCTGCCCACGTGGTGTGTTACACGCTCGTATCTCTATCACGCGCACTCATAGTGACTGCTGTAAGCCATTACCGATGCGACCGCCGGACAGCAGGCGGTCGCTCCGGTAAACTGTTACAGCAATCACTATCAGTGAGTGTGGCACGAACAGTCCTCAGCAGACTGGTATTCCGACCTCCTGACCGAGTGCCAGGACTGCCTTGTCGACGATGTCCTCAGTGAGAGCGCCGACTGTCGTCACGACATCGGCTGTGGAAATGACGGTCGGGTATCGAGGATGAATGTAGCTTTGCTTCGAGAGGCTGCCGACGACCCAATCATCGGGGGTGATCGGGATACTCTGTTCGACCGCAGTCGACGATATTCCGAGCGCGATGTGTTGATCGGGGTACTCCGCGCTTGTGTCGTGACTGACGATCACGAACGGGCGAGTATACGAATTGAATAGCGATGGATGAGTGACTACCTCACACCGCAGATGGTTCGTCGGCACGTTACTCTCGGCGAGCCCCGCGCCACGCTTCCATCTCGTCCTCGTCAGCTGCTTCCTCTTCCCAGTTGACGTCTTCCCAGTCATCGAGATCATCCATAGATTTCAGCGTGGATAGTGTCGACGTGAGGCTGGCAAGTCGATCGTCGCGAGCAATCGCCCAGTACGAACCCTTGTGTCGGACGAGTCTCCGGTCCTCGAGACGCTGGAGCGTCGGGCCAATACTCCCCATCGGGATATCGACGTTTTCGTGGATCTCGGTCGGTGTAAACCCCTGTTCCGGGTGTTCTGCCAGGAACGAGAGGATGGTATAACTGTTTGAGCCCGGGCTAAGCCAGTTCCCGAACTCGTCCGACTCTGTGTAATCGTCGAAATGAACCGGCATATATTCGATTGTATATCGTGTATATAGACGTAAAAATCTTGCTCCTGGGTCCGAGCGGTCACATTCAGGTGGTGGTCTCTTCATACTAACGGCTATAAGCCCGTGAGCGATTTCGACCCCCCGCGGGGTCGAATATGCTCACGAAGTTATAGCCGTCAGTATGAGTGTTGCAAAGCAGCCCACCACCAGATACCGCTGATGCTGACAGCTTTGCTGAACTCGCCGATACATATAGGTGGCTGCCAGCACGAAATTCAATATCACGCAGAGATCGCGACATATCCGCGTACCGCCGCTCTCTGCGGGGAGTCCGAACATGCCAACACCAGTCAGGGACGTCATCGATCAACAGTGGGAGGCCACCAGAGACAGTGATCACGCGACCGACCCCAGGGAGCTTCCCTATCCAGAGCGGGTCACCTACTGGCGCGAGCGGATTCCAGACGGCTACGAGAAGACGTTCGAAACGCTGATCGGGCGAGGCTGTACAACACGTGTCGCCGCCGCTGTCTGTCAGTATCTTGCGGGCCGCCACGGGGGCGTACGGACGCAGTCACAGTCCGACATTGCAGCGGAGTTCGGCGTCAGCGAAGCCAGCATCAAGCGATGGTCACTAGAACTCGCACCGCCCGACGAGCGATGAGACTGCCGATCAGTGGACGGATCGGGGGACGGTGCGACGGGACGATGACGCGCTGACCTCCCCATCGTCACGAACTTCCGTAATACGTGGACAAACGGACGTGAACAGCTGTGGTGACGGCCGACCAGTGGTTTCATCCGGTCGTCCCCCGGAGTGTGGCGTATGAACAGTGGGACAGAAACACCCCCATCCGAGGAGCAGGTTGGACAAGCCCTCCGCGAGGCGGATGCGACGGTCGCCGTCGCGGAGTCCTGTACCGGCGGGCTCGTCGGGTCGCTGCTCACTGACGTTCCGGGGTCGAGTGACTACTTCGACCGCTCGCTGGTGACCTACTCGAACGACGCCAAGCAGGATTTGCTTGCCGTGAGCCGGGAGGCGCTGGACGGACACGGGGCTGTCTCGGAACCGGTCGCGCGGGAGATGGCCCTGGCGATCCGGGACACGGCTGGGACGACCTGGGGCGTGGCCACGACCGGCATCGCGGGGCCGACCGGCGGCACGCCCGAGACGCCAGTCGGGACGGTGTTCGTCGCCGTCGCCTACGCCGGGCCGTGGGGGACGGAGACGTCCACGGCCTCCGTCGAACAGTACGCGTTCGACGGGACGCGTCTCGAACTAAAGGAGCGGTTCGCCCGGCAGGCACTCGAGGACCTGCTGGCGGCGGTCGTGGCGCGCGAATGATCGGCGGACGCGACTGCGTCTACTCACCACTCGATCCGTCGAGTTTGCTCACGGTCCGGAGACGCTCGATGCCGTCGATCTCGTCGATGACACTTGCGACCGGTTCGGGGACGTACTCCCGCCAGTGCCCGTCCTCGATCATCAGCTCACGGATCTCGCTCCCCTTGAGTTCCTCGCGGTTGAACATCCCGGTCTGTTCGACTTCGACGCCGGCCTCGCGGAACAGTTGAATGACGAGCGGGTTGTTGGAGTAGGCGACGTCGAACCGCGGTGACATGCTCTGGACGTGGCTGACCCACACGGAGTTGCGGTTAAGATCCTCGATTGGGACTGCGTAGGTGGTCGTCTCGAGCGCTTCGAGCGTCTTGGTTATCATCATCACGCGCTCACCGGCAGTAAACGGGTTGCGGACGCTGTGGGAGTCGCCCGCGCTGCCGATGCCGATGACGAGTTCGTCGACTTCCTCGACGATGTTCCTGACCAGTTGATCGTGGCCATCGTGAAAGGGCTGGAAGCGGCCAACGAGAAAGCCCCGTCGAGTCTGCATGTGTGGTCCTCGTCGCCCTCTCTGATAAGCAACTCGGGTCGGATGTCGGACAGAAGATAGTCGATTATCGGCGTGCAGTCCCCTGGTTATCGGCAGTACGGAGGGCTGGGAAAGGGGAGAAAGTATATCAGTGGACAGGCCCTTATCTAGAGTGTTAGCAACGTTGTATGAGTGACAATATAGACACCGCCGACCCACCGGGAGCGGACCCGGAGGCAACCGTCGACGAGGCCGTCGAAGAGGCCCCACCGCCGGAGCCACAGGAGGAAGACGGGGCGGACCTCGGAAGTGACGTCACCGTCGAATCCGGGGTCGAGGTCGACGAGGATGCGGAAGACGACATCCTCGGCGGCCTGCAGATCGAGTCGTCGGCCGACATCGAGGTGCCGGACCGGCTGGTCGATCAGGTGATCGGTCAGGACCACGCCCGCGACATCGTCAAGAAGGCGGCGAAACAGCGCCGCCACGTGATGATGATCGGGTCGCCGGGGACCGGCAAGTCGATGCTCGCCAAGGCGATGAGCCAGTTGCTTCCCAAAGAGGAGTTACAGGACGTTCTCGTCTACCACAACCCCGACGACGGAAACGAACCGAAAGTCCGGACCGTCCCTGCCGGCAAGGGCGAACAGATAGTCGAGGCCCACAAGGAGGAGGCCCGCAAGCGCAACCAGATGCGGACCTTCCTGATGTGGATCATTATCGCCATCGTCATTGGCTACTCGCTTCTGATCGTTCAGCAGATCCTGCTTGGCATCCTCGCGGCCGGTGTCATCTACCTCGCCTTCCGCTACGGGTCGCGGGGCAGTGACTCCATGATCCCGAACCTGCTGGTCAACAACGCGAACCAGCAGACCGCCCCGTTCAAGGAAGCGACCGGTGCACACGCCGGCGCGCTGCTGGGCGACGTCCGCCACGACCCCTTCCAGTCCGGCGGCATGGAGACACCCAGCCACGACCGCGTCGAGTCGGGCGCGATCCACGAGGCCAACAAGGGCGTGCTCTTCATCGACGAGATGAACACGCTCGACATCCGCAGCCAGCAGAAGCTGATGACGGCCATCCAGGAGGGCGAGTTCTCGATCACCGGCCAGAGCGAACGCTCCTCTGGCGCGATGGTCCAGACCGAGCCCGTCCCCTGTGACTTCGTGATGGTCGCGGCAGGCAACCTGGACGCGATGGAGAACATGCACCCGGCGCTGCGCTCGCGTGTCAAGGGCTACGGCTACGAGGTGTACATGGACGACACCATCGACGACACCGCCGAGATGCGCCGCAAGTACACCCGCTTCGTCGCCCAGGAAGTCGAGAAGGACGGTCGCCTGCCCCACTTCTCGAAGGAATCTATCGCCGAGATTATCCTCGAGGCCCAGCGCCGGTCGGGCCGGAAGGACCACCTGACGCTGAAGCTCCGGGACCTGGGCGGGCTCGTCCGCGTCGCAGGCGACATCGCCCGCGCCGACGACAAGGAGTTCGTCGAGCGCGAGGACGTTCTCCAGGCAAAGCGGCGCTCCCGTTCGATCGAGCAACAGCTCGCGGACAACTACATCGAGCGCCGCAAGGACTACGAGCTGACTGTCAGCCAGGGCGACGTGATCGGCCGGGTCAACGGGCTCGCGGTCATGGGCGAGGACTCCGGTATCGTCCTCCCCGTGATGGCGGAGGTGACGCCGAGCCAGGGCCCCGGACAGGTCATCGCCACCGGCCAGCTCAAGGAGATGGCCGAGGAGGCCGTCCAGAACGTCTCTGCCATCATCAAGAAGTTCAGCGACGAGGATATCTCCGAGAAGGACGTCCACATCCAGTTCGTCCAGGTCGGCGAGGGTGGCGTCGACGGCGACTCCGCGTCGATCACCGTCGCCACCGCCGTCATCTCCGCACTCGAGGACGTCCCCGTCGCACAGAACGTCGCCATGACCGGCTCCCTGTCGGTCCGTGGCGACGTCCTGCCCGTCGGCGGCGTCACCCACAAGATCGAGGCGGCCGCCAAGTCCGGCCTCGACAAGATCGTCATCCCTGCGGCAAACGAGCAGGACGTGATGATCGAAGAGGAGTACGAGGAGATGGTCGAGATCATCCCGGTCAGGCATATCTCCGAGGTGCTCGAGGTGGTCCTCGCCGGCGAACCCGAGAAGGACTCGCTGGTCGACCGCCTGAAGTCTATCACCGGACAGGCCCTCGAACACGAGGTCGGACGGGGAAGCGGCAGCCCCAACCCCCAGTAGGGCGTACCTGTGACCCAGTGGGCCGCCTTCGCCGCGCTCACTGCGCTCGTTTTGCTCCTGTTACTCGGGCTCGCGCGTCTCTCACAGGGCGCCGTCCGTGACGACCACCCGTCGTTACCGGCCGGATCCAGCCCGGGAAACCGCGACCGGAAGCCCACCGGCCACGTGTCGGCCGCCAACGACGGCGTCGGGTCGGCCCGGATCGGCGAGTTCACCAGAAAACGGGCGCGCCACCTGGTCGGTGAACCGGGTCATCGCGGCCCGGAACTCACCACGCCAATGCTGCTGGCCAACGTCGCACTCACACAGGGGTTTTTCGGGACTGTCGTTCTGGGCGGGGTATTCCTCTACGACATTCCCCTCCGGGCGCTCGGGGTGACGGGCGACCCCTGGAGTTCGGGTCTGCCAGCAATCGCCCTCGGCGCCGGCTTCGGCGTCGCCCTGTGGGGCGCAAACGAGGCCAGCGCGTCCGTCGCGGACGCCGTCGGGGCGGGATACGACGAACAGTTGCGCGGGATGCTGTCCCCCGACAGCCGGGCGGGCTGGGCCGTTCTGCTCGGCGGCGTGTTACCAGTCATCGCGTTCGTCGAAGAGTTCATCTTCCGGGCGGCGGTCATCGGCGCCCCGGCGGCGGGGTTCGACGTCTCGCCGTGGACACTGGCTATCGTCTCCTCGACCGCCTTCGCGTTCGGGCACGGCGCACAGGGGCGGGCCGCGATCGCCGTCACCGGAACGCTGGGGTTCGTCCTCGCCGCGGGGTACATCATCTCCGGGAGCCTCCTCGTTGTCGTGGTCGCACACTACCTCGTGAACGCGCTGGAGTTTCTGGTCCACGAGGCTCTCGGCGTCGACAGGCTGTTGACCCGATGACGGCTCATACTGACGGCTATAACTTCGTGAGCATCGTCGACCCCACGGGGGGTCGAAATCGCTCACGGGCTTATAGCCGTTAGTATCACCCCGCGTACTCCGGCACGCATTGTTACTCGGATAATCAACTTGTATTTGAACGTGAAAATCAGCAGGTATGATATATTTTCACGTAGACTCGCAGTTATACGGTAACATGACCCAGACGCACTCGCCGACAATTGACAACGATCGGCTCAGGGAGAAAGCAGAGGATTCTCTCACCCAGGCACTCGAAGCAGACACTCCAGCGGCGAAAAATTACCACATCCGACAGGCATTGCAGTACTGTACGATCCAGAGGGATCGGTAGCTACAGCCCTTCAACCGCCCGGAGGCGCTGTTCGACGCTTGCAGGTGCGGCACTCGGGCCGTCGCGTACCCGGTGGTCGGGAACGAAAAGCGGGGCGGGGTTGTCCGCCAGTACCTCCCGGACCAGCACCCTGTCCTCTGACTCCTCGGAGTCGAGCCCTGGCGTCATCCGCGCCACCTCATCGACAGTCGCCTGCTGGCCGTAGGGGATAGTGCGGACCGCCTCGAGAACCTCGCGCCTGTCGGTCGGCACCGTCAGGGCGACCGTGACCTCCGAGAAGTCCTCTTTTGTTCCCTGGAGGTAGGTGTCGATCCGGTCGAGTAACGGGTGTTCCGCCTGGGCTTCGGCGGCGGGTTCGGGCGGAAAGGAGACCGAGATGACTCGCCCCTGGGCCACACCGACCTGGACGAACCGGTCGAGATACGTCGACTCGCGGGCGTAGATGCCGGCGTCCCCATCCATGGAGGTACGGTCGTGGCTCCGGAACTTGAACATTGGTGTGTCTCGTGTCACCCCCGTCGTCGACCCGAGTACGCAAGTCTTATGTACATCTCTGTTCACTAGTGTTCATTAATGGTGCCAGATGAGGAGTTATCGCCGGCGGTGCGGTCGATACTGGAGTCGGCACGCGAGCGCGGGGGTGGGGGCAGGAGGCTCTCGGTCGACGCCCGGTCGCTGCCGGACGCGTTCGCCCACGCAGCGGCCGACGGACGGGTTCCGGTCATCGCGGAAGTCAAGCCGACCAGCCCGACGACGGAGGGTGAGCGAGAGGACAACCCCGTCGCGCTGGCAGAGGCGATGGTCGACGGCGGCGCGGCGGCGCTGTCGGTTCTGACCGAGCCCGACCACTTCGGTGGGACGCCGGCGACGCTCCGGCGGGTCCGCGAGGCGGTCGATGTCCCGGTTTTGCGGAAGGACTTTATTTTGCGCGAGGAGCAACTCGACACCGTCGCGGCCGACGTAATCCTGCTCATCGCGCGGTTCGTCGACGACCTGGAGGGGCTGCTGGCGGCGGCACGCGACCGTGGCTTCCAGGTCCTCGTCGAGACCCACACGCACGAGGAGGTCGAGGCCGCCGTCGCGACAGGGGCGGAGATCCTCGGCGTGAACAACCGCGACCTGACGCGCCTGGAGGTCGACCTGGCGACCTTCGAGGAGGTGGCGCCGGCAGTTCCGGAGAGCGTCACCCTGATTGCAGAGAGCGGCATAACAGCGGTCGAAGATGTCAGACGGATGCGCCGGGCCGGCGCGGATGCGCTGCTGGTTGGCTCGGCGATCATGGATGGGGACGTTCGAGCGAACACGCGGCGACTCACACTGAACGATGAGCACTGACAGCAAGTTCGGCGACTACGGCGGACAGTACGTGCCGGAGGCGTTGATGCCGGCAATCGAAGAACTGATAGAAGCCTACGAGCGGTACGTCCTCGACAACGAGGACGGCTTCGTGGACGAGTTCCGGCGGCGGATGGCCGACTTTGGCGGGCGGCCGACGCCGCTCCAGCGCGCCGACCAGCTCTCGGAGCGCTACGACACGGAGGTCTACCTCAAGCGGGAGGACCTGCTCCACGGCGGGGCGCACAAGCTCAACAACGCCCTCGGGCAGGTCCTTCTGGCGAAATACATGGGCAAGGAGCGCATCATCGCCGAGACTGGGGCCGGGCAACACGGCACCGCGACGGCGATGGCCGCGGCCCACCTCGACATGCCATGCGAGATATACATGGGCGAGACCGACATTGCCCGCCAGCGACCCAACGTCTTCCGGATGCGGATCAACGGCGCCGAGGTGAACCCGGTGACGACGGGCCGGGGCACGCTCAAGGAGGCAATCAGCGAGACGATGCGTGACTGGGCGCGAACCGTCGAGACGAGCCACTACGTCATCGGGAGCGTTGTCGGCCCCCACCCGTTCCCGTCGATGGTCCGTGACTTCCAGGCACTCATCTCCGAGGAGGCCCGCGAGCAGGTGCGCGAAAAGACCGCGCGCCTCCCCGATTCCGTCCTCGCGTGTGCCGGCGGCGGGTCGAACACGATGGGGGCGTTCGCGCACTTCACGGGCGACGATGGCGTGGGCCTCTACGCCGTCGAGGCCGGCGGCTCGTCGCTGGCTGTCGACGAGGATGAGGGCGTCGCGCCAAACTCGGCGTCGCTGTCGACAGGCGAGGAAGGGGTCCTCCACGGCGCCCGGACGAAAGTCTTGCAGGACACGGACGGCCAAATCATGGAGTCTCACAGCGTCTCTGCGGGCCTGGACTACGCCGGCGTCGGGCCGGAGCTGGCTCACTTGGTCGACGATGGCCGCGTCGAGGCAGTCAACGTCGACGACGACGCAGCGCTGGCGGCGTTTCACCGTCTCTCTCAAGAGGAGGGGGTTATCCCCGCCCTGGAGACGGCTCACGCGTTCGGATATTTACACGAACACCACGACGAACTGGGCGACCTCGTCGTCGTGAACGTCTCCGGGCGCGGCGACAAGGACCTCGAGACCGTCATCGAGGAGACCGGCGAGCGCGACCTCGACGTCGCCCCGGACATGGGGGTCTTCCGCCAGGTCGGGGGTGGTCTCTGATGGGTCTGGAGGAAACCTTCGCCGACGGGCCAGCCTTCGTGCCCTACCTAGCGGCCGGCGACCCCACGTACGAGCAGTCCCTGGAGTACGTCGAGGCGCTGGCACGAGGCGGGGCAGACGTGATCGAACTCGGCTTGCCCTTCTCGGAGCCGATCGCCGAGGGGTCGACAATACAGGAAGCCATCGTGCGGTCTCTGGAGGCGGGGATGACCCCCGAACGGTTCTTCGCGTTCGTTGAGGACCTGGATGTCGACGTCCCGCTCGTCTGTATGACCTACTACAACCTCATATATCAGTACGGAGCGAACGGGGCGCAAAGCGACTCGGACACGGGCGGTGAAACCGCGAGCAGGGGTCCCCGCCCGTTCGTCGAGCGGGCCGCCGAGGCGGGGATCGAGGGGTTCGTCGTCCCGGACCTGCCGGCCGAGGAGGCGGGCCCGCTCCGTGCGGCTTGCGACGAGTTCGGCCTCGATCTGATCTTCATCGTCGCGCCGACGACCAGAGGTGACCGCCTCGACCGGATGCGCGAGCAGGTCTCGGGCTACGTCTACGTGCAGGCCAGACTCGGCACGACCGGCGCCCGAGAGGACGTGAGCGACCGTACCGACGAGTCGCTCGCACGGATCGCCGACTGGGACGTTCCCAAGGCGGTCGGGTTCGGGATCAAGACCGGCGACCACGCCGAACGCATCGTGAGCGCGGGGGCCGACGGTATCATCGTCGGGTCGGCGCTCGTGGACATCGTGGCTGAGGGTCACGAGAACGACGACCCGACGGAGGAGGTCGCACGGCGACTCGAGGAGAAGGCAGGGGAACTGAAGGCGGGCGCGTTGCGCGGGGTCGGGGAGCTCGAGGCCGAACGGTAAGCCTGCCGGGCGCGTCCGGGCGTGCGGATCCCAGGCCGTCGGGTTAGCCCAGTTCCTCGTAGATCCGTTTCCGAACGTCGTACGGCCGCGAACCCGGGACGGTCGCCCGCCGCTGTCGCCAACGCGTTCGCTCTCGGTCACCGCGCCACGCTTGTATACCGGTCGACGTAAGCCCTGATACTTTTCGCCGGGAACGTCCGGCTGAGAAGTTCAAAGGTTACGTCGACCGGTATAGTACCGCTCCCAGCGGCTGTACCGGCCGGATTCGGGCAGGGACTGGAGGTGATCGGTATCGACGGACGGGCCCGGTTCCTGCCTGCACAGGCGTGGGAACGCCTCGACGACGGGCTGGTCCCCGGGAATCGACGGCGACGCGTTCGACGTAGTCGGCCCGCACCGCCTCGAGGGCAGCCAGATCGTCCGCGGAGAACCCGTGTCCGATCCGTTCCAGATCACAGACCACCTCGGCGTACTTTGTCTTCTCACGGTACTTGATCAGCGGACGGTTGCTCCCGATCAGTTCCGTCG
>JAZKRS010000081.1:0-11988 GCA_036626435.1 Haloarculaceae archaeon
CCATCGACAAGTTCACCCGCCACGTCGGCTGGTCCCACCCCGGCGGCCCGAAGGTGGAGGCGGCCGCCAAGGAGGGCGAGTACGTCGAGTTGCCCTACGTCGTCAAGGGCATGGACTTCTCGTTTTCCGGCATCATGAGCGCCGCGAAGGAAGCGTACGACGGCGGGGAGCCCATCGAGGACGTCTGCTTTTCACTCCAGGAGAACATCTTCGCGATGCTGACCGAGGTCTCCGAGCGCGCGCTCGCGCTGACCGGGAGCGACGAACTCGTGCTCGGGGGTGGCGTCGGCCAGAACGACCGCCTCCGGGGGATGCTCGGGAAGATGTGTGCCCAGCGCGGCGCCGACTTTTACGCCCCCGAAGCACGCTTTCTCCGGGATAACGCCGGGATGATCGCGGTCCTCGGGGCGAAGATGTACGTTGCCGGCGACACGCTCGAACTCGAGGCGTCGGGCATCGACGCGGACTTCCGGCCCGACGCGGTGTGTGTCACGTGGCGCGGGCGGGAGTCGGTCACGGCCCCCGCCGAAGGAGCGAGCGGTGGCGAACCGCGAGGCGGCCAAGAGTCAGTCAACCGTCAGGTCGAGCCGGGCGAGCACGTCCAGGGCGCAGAAGCGACGGTCACCTTCGAGGGGGACAGTGTCGTCAAGGAGCGCAACCCACGGGAGTACCGCCACCCCACACTGGACGAGCGACTGCGGGTCGAACGAACGAGAGAGGAAGCGCGACTCACGAGCGAGGCGAGGCGAGTGGGAGTTCCGACCCCCGTACTCCGGGACGTCGATCCCGCGGAAGGGCGGCTGGTCTTCCAGCACGTCGGGAGCCGTGACCTGCGCGATGCGCTGACTGAAGCGAGGGTTCGAACCGTGGCGCGGCACCTGGCGACGATCCACGGGGCGGGGTTCGTCCACGGCGACCCGACCACCCGCAACGTCCGCGTCGGGGGCGAGGACCTGGATCTGTTCCTCATCGACTTCGGGCTCGGCTACTACACCGACGACGCCGAGGACCACGCCATGGACCTCCACGTGTTCGGCCAGAGCCTCGCTGGCACCGCCGACGACGCCGACCGGCTCGTGGCGGCGGCCGAGGAAGCCTACCGCGAGCACGGTGACGCGGCCGTTCTCAGCCGGCTCCGCGAGATCGAGGGGCGCGGGCGGTATCAGTAACGAGGAGAGTCATTCTGAAACCTTCATTAGCCTCCCCCGATTCACGCCGAACGATGCGTGCCCTGGTAGTTACCCTGCTACTCGTCACCTCGCTCGCCGCGGTCGGGCCGGCTGGCGGCCAGCAAGCGACGGAACAGCCCCCCAACTCCTGTGTCGGGACGATCGAGGAGCGGCCGGCCTCCTCGACAGTCGTGAGCATCCAGGGGACCCGGATCACCTCCGAGGGGGCGCTCAAGGAGAATGCACTGCTGGTTTCGTTCGCGCCCAGCGGGGCCTTCGAGTGGGCACAGAACTCCACAGCCAACGGCCGGTGGTGGGCCTACGACGTCGATCCCCTGGAGAACGGGAATCTCCTCTACGCTACTACGCAGTCAAGACACAGCGTCGTCGGCGAGTTCGACCCCGACGCCGGCGAGTACGTGTGGGTCGAACACTTCGACGGCGAGCCCGACTCCGAGACGAATCCGCTGATCGTCGACGCCCACGACGCCGATCTCGTCGGCGACGAACTGCTGCTGGTCGACAAGGGCCAGGGCCACGAGCGCCTGCTGGCGTACAACCTGACGACAGAGCGGGTGACATGGGAGTGGCGCTTCGAGGATCACCCCGAGGCCTTCCCCGAGTCCGGCGGCGGCCCGCCCCACGACTGGACGCACGTCAACGACGTCGACCGCGTGAGCGAGGACCTCTACATCACGTCGCCGCGTAACTTCGACAAGGTGATCTTCGTCAACCGATCGACCGACGAGATCGAACTGACCCTCGGCGCCGACGACGAGTACGACATCCTCGACGAGCAGCACAACCCTGACCACCTGTGGGGGCCAAACGGCGAGCACACCCTTCTCGTCGCAGACAGCATCAACGACCGCGCCGTCGAGTACGCCTACGACGACGAGAGCGACACCTGGGAGCGGGTCTGGTCCGTGGCCGGCCTCGACGAGCCACGCGACGCGGACAGGCTGGCGAACGGCAACACGCTGATTACCGACCGGCGGGGTCACCGCGTCCTCGAGGTCACCCCCGAAGGGCGGACAGTCTGGGAGGTGTACACACCCTACGAGCCATACGACACCGAGCGCAACGAGCCGAGATCGAACGGTCCGACGATGCGCGAACACGGCGTGACCGGCGAGTTCGAAGTCTCGAACGACGCGGCCTTTACCGACGCGGAGATCGAGCAGTGTGCCGGCTCGCTCTTCGAGTTCGCGTCGAGCGAGGGCGGCGGGTTGATCGACGACCGGGAGACGTTCTCCGAGAACGACGATATCCCGTCGCCGGCTGGGGGTGACTCTTCCAGCGAAACCGGGGACGCTGACGGATCCGATTCCGACGGCGGGAGCGACGAGACGGGTCCCGAGAGTGGATCCAGCCTCCCCGCGGGCCCCATCGCCGCGGCGGGCCTGGTCGCCCTCGTGGTCGTCCTCGGGTTGGGTTACAGACAGTTTCGGTGAGCCAGCTCTCGCCTCGCGAATCGAGGCTATCCGCCGGCCAGCGACTGGACGGCGTCGTAGAAGCGCTGGCGTCGGGCGACGAACTTTCCGACGACCAGCCCGACGGCGAAAACGACGCCGAGTGCCGTCGAGAGCGCGGCCCAGGAGCTCATCCAGGCCGGCCGTATCCAGGGTTCGAGGTGGGCGTAGCTCCGGGAGAGTTCTTCCGTGACACCAGCAAGCGGCGTACCAGCCCCGAGGTCCGCGATGGCGTCGGCGACCGTGTACCGGGCCGCAGCCCCTTCGTCGTCGCCGCCGTGGACCTCGAGCGTTCCGCCGGCGCCTTGGTCTGTGATAGCGGGCCCGTTCGAGCCCTGCTTGCCGCGCTCGGCGTCGTAGGGGCCCCACGAGGCGTGGAACTCCCAGACGACCTCGCCGTCGGGCGTGATCTCGACGACGCGGTGGTTGAGCGTGTCCGTCACGAGCGTGTTCCCGCTCGGGAGTCTGTCGGCGTCCCGGGGCCAGTTGAACCCCTCGACCGTCCAGACGCGGTCCCACTCACACTCCTCCGGCGGGGTACCTGCACCCAGCCGTGGATCGGCGCCGCCACAGTCGCGCTCGTACTCGACGACGCGGTCGTTCTCGCTGTCCGCGACGAGAAACACGGGCGTGCCATCCTCACGCTCCAGGTAGTCGGGGTTGTGCTGCTCGTCGAGGATGTCGTGGTTGTCGTCAGCGCCGAGACGCAAGGCAATCTCGCTGGTTTCCCGGTCGACGACGACGACCTGATCGAAGTTGCGCGGCGAAGTCAGGACGTATCGACCCTCGTCGTCGATGACGTCGACGTCGTTGACGTGCGTCCAGTCCTGCTTGAACCCGCCGTCGGCATCGTCCGGGAAGTGGTCGCGAAAGCGCCACTCCCAGTCGACGGTCCCGTTCTCCCGGTCGTAGACGTAGATCCGGTCGTTGCTGACACCGTCCTCGAACTCGCGCATGTTCGCGACCAGCAGCCGTCCGTCGGGCATCCGCGCGACGTCGTGGGTGTCGTTGATCGGGAGGTCGTGCGTCCAGACCGGCTCGACTGTGTTGGGGTCGAACTCCATGACCATCGTCCGGTTGGGGTAGGTCGTGCTGACCAGGAGGTTCCCGTTGTCGAGGGGGTCGACGTCGTAGAACCAGAACGTCCCGAGTTTCTCGCTCTGGAAGCGCCACTCGACGGCGGCGTCCTCGGCTGCTGCGACGAGGCGGGTCGGCTTCTTCTCGTTGCCGTCGCCAGTCTCTGTAAAGCCCTGGACGCTCACGTAGGTCGTCTTCTCGGCGGGTTGGTCGACCGCCCCGGGCCCGAGCCCCAGCGTGAGGGGGTTCACCGCGGCGTGGGCCGCGGGCAGAAACAGCGCGACGACGAGCAAGACGAGCGCATGTCTGCGAAGCCAGCGAACGCCCTCGGACCGGTCGGAGGGAACGTCAACGTCTGCGAGTCGCCGTCGGGGACCGTCCATACAGCCGAACCTTGCCAACTCGGCAGGAATACCTTGTGGTTTGTCGTCGCCACAGTGAGACGGGACGGGAGAGAGATTCCGGTACACAGGCGGCCGGCATGGAAACCGTCATTACGCCCGCGGATGTAGCACCTGGCATGGCAGACAAACCGTCATCCGGGGAAATCTTCGGGATCCCGTACAACTTCGAGAAGCCGAGCTTCCGACGGCTGCTGTCGTCGTACTGGCAGCCCGAGGAGGGCATGATCGTCGAGAAGCCGTTCGGAATCGGGTACACGCTGAACCTCGCCAACTGGCGGTCCTGGATCGTGCTCGCGGTCGCTGGCCTGCTCCTCCTCCAGCAGCGGAGAGGGGACGATGAGGCGAGAGAGGTCGACGAGGATGAACCTGTCGAGGTCATCGTAGACTGACAGCGCCAGAGACCGACGGCTATTTTCGCCGGCCGTGCCGACCCCCGGCATGGTCATCTTCGCAACGACGAACGAGGGAAAGCTCCACGAGGCCAGCGAGTACCTCGTCGAACCGGTCGAACAGCTGGATTTCGACTACCCCGAGATCCAGGCCGACAACCTCGCGTCGGTCGCCGCGCATGGGGCACGTGCGGCCTACCGCCACGCCGGCGAGCCGGTCTTCGTCGACGACTCCGGGCTGACGATCGATGCCTTCGACGGCTTCCCCGGCCCCTACTCCTCGTACGTCGAGGACACGGTCGGAGTCGGGCGCGTCTGGCGACTCACCGAACCGGAGGACGACCGGAGCGGCGCCTTCCGGTGTGTCGTCGCCTACTGCGACGGCGACGCCTTCGAGGCGACGCCCGAGCCGGTCGATCGGGCGCGACGCGGGCAGGACACCGCCGCCGACGAGCGGGCGAGCGCCACGACCGACGAGCAGATCCACGGCGGACCGCTCCCGGTCAAACTCTTCGAGGGCGTCGTTCCCGGCACGATCGTTGCGCCGCGCGGAGACGGGGGATTCGGCTTCGATCCCATCTTCGAGTACGACGGGCAGACCTTCGCGGAGATGGACACCGAGGCGAAAAACGCCATCTCCCACCGCGGGCGGGCACTGGCGAAGTTTGGGGAGTGGTACGCCGAGCGGTAGCGAGGCGTATCAGGCCCGTGGATCGCGGTCTGGACCGGGATAGGCTCCCTCGTGGGTTGCCTCGTACAGCGAGGCCGGATCGAACAGGCTGGCGAAGGCGTGGGGCGTCCGGATACTCACCTGCAGGTGGGGCTGGAGCGAGAGGTTCGCCGCGGCGCTGCCCAGCCCCTCGTCGTACGTGAGCAGGTGCGCGGCGTCGCCGCGGTAGGCCGACGCGAGGCCGGGGTGGTCCCCATCGGGATGCTCGACGCGGTTGCGCTCGCGTTCGATCCTGTGTCGCCAGTCGGCCGCGAGGTCCGGGTCCGCGAGTTCGGCGACGACCGCCTGTGCGTCCTCGAGGAGTGGGTCGCTGGCGACGAGTGTCATCCAGGAGTGTTCGCGAACGCAGTCGAGGGCGTCCCGGGCTGTCCCGCCGACGAGCAGGTCCGCAGCGAGGACGCCCGCATCTGCGACGACGCGCGTCGGGTCGGCGTCAGTCATCGTCCGCTCTCCGTGCGGCGAGTGCCTCGCGGACGTCCTCGACAGTCGTTCGGTAGCTGTCGGCACGATCGAAGAGTTCGTCCCACGTCATGGCTACAGGTCAGACCCACTGGGCAAAAAGCGGCCGACAACCGTACCCGTCAGTCGCCCGTCTGACGGGATTTTAAGGGGAGCGGCGTCCCCCCATCGGGTGGGCGCGCAGGCCCGACGGTCTTACACCACCCATCCTCCCACACGGCGCGCCCCGGACACCCATTTTCGACTAGCGACGAACCACGTGTCGATGACCTTTTTGTGCCTGGCACGAGGGCCTTGTGCATGGGACTTGACGAGGACGCTCTAGAGTATCACCGGAAGGTGCCACCGGGAAAGCTTGAGATTTCCACGACGAAGCCGACGAACACGCAACGCGACCTGAGCCTCGCGTACTCGCCGGGAGTTGCCGCCCCATGTCGCGATATCGACGCCGACCCGGCGGCCGCCTACGAGTACACCGCCAAGGGCAACATGGTCGGCGTCATCTCCAACGGGTCGGCCGTTCTGGGTCTGGGCGACATCGGTCCGGAAGCCTCGAAGCCGGTCATGGAGGGCAAGGGAGTCCTGTTCAAGCGCTTTGCGGACATCGACGTCTTCGACATCGAACTGGACCACCACAGCCCGGGCGAGATGATCCGGTCTATCAGCGCGATGGAGCCGACCTTCGGCGGGATCAACCTCGAGGACATCGCGGCACCCGCGTGTTTCGAAATCGAAGAGAAGCTCCGGGAGGGGATGGATATCCCGGTCTTTCACGACGACCAGCACGGCACCGCCATCATCTCCGGGGCTGCGCTGCTGAACGCGGTCGACATCGCCGGGAAGGACCTCTCGGAGATCGACATCGTGTTCTCGGGGGCCGGGGCGAGCGCGATCGCGTCAGCGCGGTTTTACGTCTCGCTGGGCGCCAGCAGGGAGAACATCGTGATGTGTGACTCGGGGGGGATCATCACCGAAGAGCGGGCCGAGCGGGGCGACGTCAACGAGTTCAAGCGGGAGTTCGCCCGCGACGTCCCGGAGGGCGACCTCGCGGACGCGATGGCGGGTGCAGACGTGTTCGTCGGGCTGTCAGTCGGCGGCATCGTCGACGAGGAGATGGTCCGGTCGATGGGGAACAACCCCATCATCTTCGCGATGGCGAACCCCGACCCCGAGATCGGCTACGAGGAGGCGAAAGGTGCACGCGACGATACGGTGATCGTCGCTACGGGCCGGTCCGACTACCCGAATCAGGTGAACAACGTGCTGGGCTTCCCGTTCATCTTCCGCGGGGCGCTCGACGCCCGCGCGACCGAGATCAACGAGGATATGAAGGTCGCCGCCGCCGAGGCGCTGGCTGACCTCTCCCGTGAAGACGTCCCGGACGCCGTCCTCAAGGCGTACGGCGACCAGCCCCTCCAGTTCGGACCGGAGTACATCATCCCCAAGCCCCTCGACCCGCGCGTGCTGTTCGAGGTGGCGCCGGCGGTCGCCAGGGCCGCGATGGAGAGTGGCTGCGCACGCCAGGAACTCGATCTCGAGGAGTACGTCGAGCGCCTGGAGGCGAGGCTGGGCAAGTCCCGCGAGATGATGCGCGTCGTCCTCAACAAGGCCAAAAGCGACCCCAAGCGCGTCGTGCTCGCGGAGGGCGACGACGAGAAGATGATCCGTGCCGCCTACCAGCTGATCGACCAGGGGATCGCCGAGCCGGTACTCATCGGCGACCGGGAGCACATCTGGGCCGAGATGGACCGGCTGGGGCTGAGCTTCGAGCCCGAGATCGTGGACCCGGACGAGTCGAACCTCGATCCCTACGCCGACCGGCTCTACGAACTCCGTCGCCGGGAGGGCGTCACGCGCCGCGAGGCGGAGGAACTCATCCGGGACGGCAACTATCTGGGCAGCGTCATGGTCGAGATGGGTGATGCCGACGCCATGCTGACGGGGCTGATGCACCACTACCCCTCGGCGCTCCGCCCGCCTCTGCGCGTCATTGGAACCGCGAGTGACGCCGACTACGCCGCCGGCGTCTACATGCTCACGTTCAAGAACCGCGTGATCTTCTGTGCCGACGCAACCGTCAACCAGGATCCCGACTCGGACGTTCTCGCAGAGGTCACCCAGCATACCGCAAACCTCTGTGACCGGTTCAACGTCGACCCGCGCGCCGCCCTCCTCTCGTACTCGAACTTCGGTAGCGTGGACAACGAGGGGACACGGAAGGTCCGCCGGGCGGCCCGGGAGCTCCGCTCGGACCCGACCGTCGATTTCCCTGTCGACGGTGAGATGCAGGCAGATACGGCCGTCGTCGAGGACATCCTCGAAGACACATACGACTTTTCGGAACTCGACGAGCCCGCGAACGTACTCGTCTTCCCGAACCTCGAGGCGGGCAACATCGGCTACAAGCTCCTCCAGCGCCTGGGCGGCGCCGAGGCCATCGGCCCGATGCTCGTGGGGATGGACGAACCGGTCCACGTCCTCCAGCGTGGCGACGAGGTCAAGGACATCGTGAATCTCGCGGGTGTCGCGGTCGTCGACGCACAGGAGATGTAGCCATGGAACAGCCCGAGCCCGCCGACGGGTGGCCGGATCGCCCGCTCTCGGAGGACGAAGCCGCCGACCTGCTCGAAGACGACGCCGTCGCAGTCTGGGTCATGGACCACGAAAACGGCGTCCGGTCGGTCGTCGTCCCGCCGGGGGCCCCGGACGACGCGGTTGTCGACGTCGTCGTCGAGACGGAGTCGGCCTTCGAAATGTACAGCTACAGTGGCGGTCGATGGATGGACTACGGCACGCAGCGCAAGGACGACGAGGAGGCGCCGTCGATGGCCGGCACGCTCGAGAGCTACCGCGTCCTCGCGGGGGAGTCGGAGGCGCTGTAACCTTTATACGGAAACCCTCCCTGTCGGGTGCATGGACGACCAGCAGGTCGCGATCGTGACTGCAGCGGGTCGAGGCATCGGCAAAGCGTGCGCCCAGCGGCTGGCGGCGGACGGCTACGTCCCCGTCTTGCTCTCGAAGTCCGGAGCGGCGGTCGACGTCGCCGAGGACCTCGGCGGCGTGGGTTTCGAGGGGTCGGTGACCGACACCAACGACCTCGAAGCCCTCGTCGAGGCCGCACACAAGCGGTACGGCCGGATCGACGCGATGGTGAACAATACGGGCCATCCCGCCACCGGCGACCTGCTCGACATCTCGGACGAGGAGTGGCACGAGGGACTCGACCTCGTCTTGCTGAACGCCGTCCGGACCGCGCGGCTGGTGACACCCATCATGCGAAACCAGGAGCGGGGGGCAATCGTCAACATCTCCACTTTCTCGGCCTACGAGCCGAGCGCGGAGTTTCCCGTCTCGTCGGTGCTCCGGGCCGGACTCGGGGCCTTCACGAAGCTGTATGCCGACCAGCACGCGAGCGACGGGATCCGGATGAACGCCGTGCTCCCGGGTTTCGTCGACAGCTACGAGGTCGACGAGGAGACACGAGACCGGATCCCGATGGATCGGCCAGCCCGGACCGGGGAGATTGCCGACACCGTCGCGTACCTGCTCTCGCCGGCTGCGAGCTACGTCACGGGACAGAACGTCCGTGTCGACGGCGGCCTCACGCAGTCGGTGTAGGCGGAGCTGTTCCCTGCTCCCGCTCGACGGGCTGTGCCGTCGCCTACGGCGACAGGCGCTGCCGGTCCGGCAAGACTCGCAATACTCGTCTCGCTGGCTCCCAACGTCTTCGCCTACGGGCTCAGACGTTGGCGATCCCGCGGGAATATGACCGCCTCGCGGATGTTGTCGAGACCGAGCATCGTCATGACGAGGCGCTCGACACCCATGCCCCAGCCGGCGTGGGGCGGCATGCCGTACTTGAACATCTTGGTGTAGTACTCGAATGCCTCGGGTTCCAGCCCCTGCTGGCGAAAGCCCTCGATGAGGTGGCCGTGGCGGTGTTCGCGCTGGCCCCCGGAGACGAGTTCCAGCGAGGGGTGCATCATGTCGAATCCCGTCGACAGCTCGGGGTCGTCGTCGCGGTCCTTGATGTAGAAGGGCTTGATCTCGCTGGGCCAGTCGGTGATGAAGTAATGGGAGCCGACGTCCTCGCCGAGTGCGTGTTCGGCCTCCGTGGGGAGGTCGTCGCCCCAGACCAGCTGTTCGTCGAGTTCACCCGTCGCGTTGATGCGCTCGATTGCCTCCTCGTAGGGCAGCCGCGGGAACGCACCCTCTGGAGCCGAGAAGTCGTCGTAGCCGAGCGTCTCCAGGTGCTCGGTGCAGTTCTCGGCGACGCCCTCGTAGGCGGCGCGGACGATCGCCTCGCAGACGTCCATCGCCCCTTCGTCGTTGATAAAGGCCGACTCGAAGTCGATCATGGTCGCCTCGTTGAGGTGCCGTGGCGTGTTGTGCTCTTCGGCGCGGAAGATCGGCCCGATCTCGAAGACTCGCTCCAGGCCGGAGCCGACCATCAGCTGCTTGAACAGCTGGGGGCTCTGGTTCATGAAGGCCTCGCGGCCGAAGTAGGTGATCGGGAACAGCTCGGTCCCGCCCTCGGTGCCCGTGGCGACGATCTTCGGGGTGTTGATCTCGGTACAGCCGACGTCGCGGAACGTCTCCCGGACCGCACGGAGCACCTCAGCACGGATCTCGAAGATGGCCTTGACCTCGGGCTTGCGGAGATCGAGGGTGCGGTTGTCCAGCCGGGTCGAGAGGTCGGCATCGACTTTCCCCGACGGGTCGAGCGGGAGTTCGGGATCGGCCTCGGCCATCACCTCCACGGCGTCGGGGACGATTTCGACGCCGGTGGGGGCGCGCTCTTCGTCCTCTACTGTCCCCTCGACGGAGACGACGCTCTCGCGGTTGGCGTCGAGTGCAGTCTCGACGAGGGCGTCGTCCATCTCATCCTTCTCGAGTTTGACCTGAATCTTGCCGGTCGTGTCCCGGACGATCAGGAAGGCGATACCCCCCAGGTCCCTGATCTCGTGGATCCACCCGGCGACGGTGACGTCCTCGCCGGCCTCGGCGTCTGCTGTGTAGGTTCGGTCGTCCATGCCGCCCCTTTTGTTGGCCCGGACTTAAGAGCAGTCTTTCGGCCCGAGCGGGGACACAGCGGCCCCGCCGCGGTCAGCCGTTCCCGGCTGGCACGAGGTGTTCGGCGACCAGCGCGCGGTGGGCGCGCCGGAGCCGTTCGGAGACGGCCTGCGTTGAGACGTCGAGGTCCCTGGCAAGGTCCCCCATAGACGCCTCGCGGGGCACCTCGAAGTACCCCTCCGCCAGCGCGACGCGCAGTGTCTCGGCCTGGACGTCTGTCAGACAGATCTCGGCGGATTCCTGCGGGCGATCCGTGTAGACCCGCTCCAAATCGAAGTCGACGCCGACGTCGCGACACCACTCCTCGACTGTCGAGAGCGCCTCGCGGTCGGGAAAGCGCATCCGGTTGTGCCACCAGCCGTCGGCGTACTGTGCCTCCAGCTGGTCGGCGCCGACCTCGACCCACACGGGGTAGCTGACGACCTCCGTCTCCTCTGTGATCCGCGCACGGTACAGGACGCTGTCGTCGGCCTCGGTGTACCGGTGGATGTCGGCCACAGTCGCGTCCTCCTCCATCGCCGTCTCGAACGCCGGGATGTCGTCGCCGCCGGCCCAGAAAAACAGGTACGGCTGTTGCTGGTTCGTTCCGAGTTCCTTGACGAGATCGAGCGTCATGTCTGGGACTGCACCGAGCGCCTCGGCCAACACGAGGTCCGGGGATCGAACTCTGAACTCCGCGATGATACTCATACGCGTATCACACGCCCCAGCCTGAATAATCATGCTCTTGCCGCTGTCGGTGGGATCAGACCGAGGGCGAGTCTCCAGCCGGGCGCTAGCCCGGTATCTCGGCCTGCCACTCGCGGAGCTGCGTGGCGCTGACTCCCTGGATCTCGCCGGCGACAGTGTCGGCGTCGGCGGTCCGGAGGTCGTCGAGGTCGTCGATACCCGCACCGGCGAGCTTCTCGGCGGTCTTCGCCCCGACACCGTCGAGATCCTCCAGGTCGTCGATGGCCTGCTCGGCGCGGTACTCCGCGTAGTTGCAGATGGGACAGCCCAGTTCCCAGGGGTCGTCGCCGTCGTGAACGACGAGCTCCGGCAGGTCGTGTTCCTCACAGCGGGTGTCGGTCACCTCGATGTCGCCCCGCCGAGGCAGCGGCAGGGAGTAATCACAGTCCGGGTAGCGGGTACAGCCGACGAGCCGCGAGCCCGACCGGAGCTGTTTGATGGCGAGCTTGCCGCCTCCGGCTCGTTGCTCGTCCGGAGCAACGCCTC
>JAZKRS010000082.1:0-11271 GCA_036626435.1 Haloarculaceae archaeon
ACTAGATTGGAAGTCGGATCAATGGTATGTCCACTACCAGATCCGACACTGGTGACGACACGGCTGAGACTCATGCACCGTGACGTGATCGATGCCACTGGCGAAGTCGAATTCAAACGGCGCGTCTACAACGGCACGCAACTGCCGAGTTCATCCCCAATCTGTACCAGCCGGTCAAAGGAGATTCCGTTCCTTGAGAACGCTGTCCTCGCCGAGAGTTGCCCGACCGAGGACGAAGTTGCGCGGCGTCAGCGTGGTGTTAATCCCGAGAAAGGAGTTGCCCTCGAGTTTGACGTGCTGGCGCATCGGGACGACATGGCCCTCGGTGTGAGCCGGCTTTTCCTCTGCGACGATCGACTCGACGACCGACCGGTGTTTCGGATCCATGAACGGGCCGACGAAGACCGCGAACGAGCGCGGGCTGGGCATGTGCATGGTGTAGGGCGCCCTGGCCGCCCCGGTCTCGATCCCGTCGAGATCCCGCCGCTCGAGGACGAACAGATGGTGGCCGCCGTTGTCGTCGTTCGCCCGCGCCTCGATGGCGTCCAGCCGTTCGGTGGCCGCCTCCTCGGTGAGGTGGCCGGCCGCGCGGCGCTCCTCGACGCGACGCCGCTGCCAGTCGGTGATCCAGCCAGTGTCTGGGGCCGTCACGTGGCTCAGGTACAGGTCCACGTACGACTCCAGGCCGCTTCGGGTGCCGCGCTGTTTGAACAGGTCCGGCGCGCGGTCGAGGAACTCCCGCCGGGCCGACTCAGGCCAGGCCCCGGGCGTCTCCAGGGCCAGCCACTGCTCCAGCCAGTCGAGGTATTCGCTCGGTACACCGTCGGGGTCGAAGTACTGCGACAGCCCCTCGATGTCCTCCTCCAGGTCGGTGTAGGCGCTCTCGAACACCGAGAGGAACTGCGCCAGGAACCGCTCGCCCCGCGGATCCTCGCGGTAGAGATCCGGCAGGTACCGCAGGTAGGTCTGTCGCGGACAGTACGCCCTGAACGACCCGACTGTGGGGCTCGTCTCTGCGTCGCCCACGATCTCTATGCACACGTGGAGGTACCGGCCCGTGGCACCGTCCAGGAGTACGTCGGCCGGGTTGGCGTCGTCGACGTCCCGCCACGTCTCGCTTCGCCCCTCGAGGATGGCCACGGCCTCGGTGATCCATGTCGTCGCCCGCTCGACGGTCGCGCCGTCGGCGGTGTCCGCGAGCGTTTCCGGGTCGGACTCGACGAGGTCCCACACCGACTCGATGCCGGCCGCCCGGAGGTCGGCGGCGTCGTGCTCGTTGACGCCCTCGACTGCCTCGACGCCCCCGGCCGACCGGCGGTTCTCGTCGCTCGCCGCGTAGCTGACCAGCACCTGCGTATTCGAGTCCAGGTCATCGAGCCCGAGCGTCAGCCGGTGCCACTGTGTGTCGATCGATCCGGCGTCGAACCGGCGGTACGCGGTCCCGGAGAACCGTTCGGTGTGCTCGTTGCGCCGGTATCTCTTGGTCTCCTCGATGGCGTAGACGCGGTTCCCGTCGGCGGCGACCCCGTAGTAGGTCGGATACCGGGCGCGGCCGCGCTGGGGGCCGGCCCGCAGCCGCGCACAGAGGACATCAAGCCGGTTGCGCCGCTCGAAGACCGCGCCGTCGGCCCCGAGCCGATAGTGGAAGGTGGCTGGGTCGCCGCTGGCCGAGAGCGGCCCGTGCACGATGACCTCCCCCTCTGTCACCGCCTCGATGCTGCGGGGAACGAGTGAGCCGTGCTCGGTGTCGGTCTCGAAGCCCTCTATCGTGTGCCGATAGGGGAAGGTGTCCGGCGAGGCGACGTACTTCGCCTCGTAGATGCTGACGATCGGCCCCTCGTCGGTCATTTCGAGGACCGAGACGTTCCCGCCCGGATCGACGGTGAGGTCCCGCGGCGACTCCAGGCCACGGATGGCCGTCTGGACGGCGCCGTGCCGCTGGAGCGTGGCAATCCGGCCGTCTGCGGAGTCGAGGATGTAGACCTTCCGGTCGCCGGTGACCAGCGTCCGGAGCTCCTCGATGTCGGTCTCGATCCGGCCGATTGTGCGGTGTTCCCGCTCGGAGACGACGACGAGCGAGGCGTCCGCGCCGTCGGCGACGAAGAGGCGGTCGCCGGCCAGACAGATCGACCGGGGGTCATCCACGGTCTCGCCGTCGCCGTTGGTCCAGACGCTCGCGGCCTGTTGTTGCCGGTCGTACCGATAGACGTCGCCCGACGGACGGAGCGCGTAGATTGTCCCGTCGCGGTTGATCACGATGTCGACGGCGTCGAATCCGAGGTCGTGGTGATCGACGGTCGGTTCCGTTTCCAGGGCGATGCCGCCCTCGCGGACCGCGACGTTGCGCCCGGCCCACTCCTCCCACTGGACCGGTTCGGTCGTGGTGTAGTAGGCGAAGTCCACGGTTCAGGCCCTCCCGTCGCCGTTGGTCCCCGTGGCTCCGACCTCGACCTCCAGCGACTCGAGGTCGAACAGCGCCGCCTCGCCGATCCGGACGTTCCCGTCGGGGTCGACCCGCGCGTTCCCGGGGGCGGTCACCGACAGGCGCTCGACGCCCTCGACCCACTCGACGTCCTCGATCACCCCTGCCAGCTCCTCGGCGTACAGCGTGCGACCGAAGGGCCAGCCGTCGCCCTCGAAGCCGTGGATGGGGTCGAGGTACGCTCTGATCGCCGACTCGACGTCGTCGTCGCGCTCGGTGACAGGCCGCCAGTCGCCCGACTGGACCTCGACCGAGACCGAGATGCCGACGTAGGATGGGGCGACGACCCGCACCCGGTCGGTCAGGAGGCGGTGCTCGTCGAGGTGGGTCTGGACGGCCGAGAGAAAGCCCTCACTCGGCGTCGGCCGCCGGACCGACTCCGGGGCGTAGGGGACAACTACGACGCGCGCCTCCGGGGGTGCGCCCGGCGGCGCCCCCTCCCGCTCCTGCATCAGCACCATCGCCCGGCCGACCCTGAGCCCGGGCGTGTGCCGCGCCAGGTCGGCCATGTCGTCGTCGGTCACGGCCCTGTAGGGCGTCCCCAGGTCGCGGCGCACCCGCCGGAAGGCTGCCTCGACTGACTCCGCATCGGTCCCGCCGGTCGCCCCGGCGAGTGGCGTCACCGACACCGACGTCAGGTCGACGCCGTCAGTGGACGTCTCGTCCTCCTTGAACCGCCAGGTTGCGGAGGCCGGGACGTTCCCGTCGGCGCCGTCGACCGCGACGTACCGCCGGGCGACGACGCGCTGATCGGGGTCGGGAACGGCGCCGCCACCGCCGTCACCGAACCGGATCTCGCCCGCTGTCTCGTCGAGTACGTAGTGGGTGTCCGTCGGCCCCGACGCGTCGAAGTCTCTGACCTCTGTCCAGCGGTCGCCGTCGACTTCGATGTCGGCCTCGACGACCGGCGCGTACCGGAACTGGTAGCGCTGTTCGGTGATACTCGCCGGCCCGTCGGTGCCGCGGACGCGTTCGAGGGGTTCGCCCTCGACCGTCCGGCGGTTGCTGGCGGCGACCACCCCGAGCCGGACGGCGTCGAACCGGGGCGGGATCTCGTAGCCGGCGGAGGCGACCCGACACCTGATCCAGATCAGCCCCGGCGACGACCCGTAGAGGCCGTGCTCTCCGGCGCCCCACGCCGACGGGTCCCACTCGGTCGGCGCCGCCAGGGTGACCGTCCCGTCCCCGTAGAAGCTGTCGGTGCTGTCGCGGACGACCGAGAACGGCTCCCAGGCGTCCTCCGGCGCCGCGTAGTCGGTGCAGTACTCCCAGACCAGGTCGACCGAGGGGGCAAACGTCGGTTCCTCCCCGCCGTGGGTCGCCGGTGCGGGCAGGTCCTCGTCGTGGTAGTCGACTGTCACCGAGAGCGTGTCGGCACCCGCGAAGGGGTCGCCGTCGACACCCAGGTCCACCGCGTCTCCGGGCTCCGGGTCCCCCCCCAGCGGCCGGTAGAACATACCTCGGGTCTCGTTGGCGTATGACTGGTCGGTCGTCGTGTCGCCGTGCCTGGAGACAACGGACCGTATCTTTGCCCCCGACAGCACGACGCCCTCGTCGGTCTCGAACGTCTTCTCTGCGTCTGACCCGTCGACGACGGTGAGCTGGGTCCCCGCCGCGATCCGGAGGGGGGTCTCGTCGGTCGGCTGGGCCAGCGATAGCTGGGCCGACGCTGCCGTCGGCGGTCGCGGCCGCTCGCCCATCAGCGCCAGGTACTTCCGCCGGTGATCGTCGGTCACAGAGTTCTGCTGGTAGACGTACGAATCCGTCAGCCACGCCAGCGTCTCGAGGATCGTGATTCCCGGATCCTGTGGGTTGTAGTTGGTCCACGCATCGGAGTAGGCCGGCAGCAGCTTCTGGGCCTCGTCCATCAGTTCCTCGTAGTCCGTGTCGTCCAGTTCCGGAACGTCTAGTCCCATGTATCTCCCTCGCTGTGTGGTCGAGCGCCTGGTCCGGCGCCCTGTCGGCGGACGCCCGGCCGGGAATCGGGGGTCACGCTGGCCCCCCGTTTTCGCGCATGCGGACCGTGACCTCGTGGCTGCCACTACAGACCAGCGTGTCCCGGTCGAGTCGCGGATCGGCGTCCTCGGTCTGGATCCTGATCTCCTCTCCCCGCGCCTCGACCGTCATCGCCGCCTCGGCGACTGCGTCGACACCTTCGATCCCCTCCAGCAGCGACAGGACGACCGAGAGCCGCGGCGGCTCTGCGAACGACCAGCCGTCGCTCCCCGGCCCGCCAGTCAGCGGGTGGAAGAAGGCGTCGAGCCGCGACTCGACGTCGCCCTTGAGCGTCGAGATGCTCTCGACGCCGCTCGTGTGGATGGTCGTCTCGACCGAGACGGGTGCGTAGTTGGGGCCGCGGACGGTGATGCGCTGCTCGTCACGACCGGTCAGCGTCGCGGGCGCCCGCTTGCCCACGGCGTCCTCGACGCGCTTTCTGAGTTCCATCGACGGCACGGGCCGGGCTCGCCGGCCCCGGGGCACGATCAGCAGGGTCACCCAGCCGGGACGGCGGTCACCTTTCTGGTCCATCTCCGGTTCGCACTTGACCGTCGCCAGCTCCCGCGAGGTCGCCTTTGCGACCTGCTCGAAGTCGCTTGGGGAGACGGCACGGCCCTTGTTCTTGATCTGTTCGGGCGCCCGCGAGACGACAGTGTCCATCGACTCGACGTCTGCGCCCCCGTCGCCCGGCTGCAGGTTTGTCACCGAGTCGACGAGCGTGATCGGATCGCGCAACTCGTCGACGGCTCCGGCGGCGACGTTGCCGCCGCTCCCGTCGCCGGTCTTGTAGGTCGCTCTGATGTTGTTCTCGCCGGCCGGGGGGATCCGGCCGCGCTGGCCGTCGCCGAACGTCACGGTCCCGCTCGTCCGGTCGACGCGGTAGTGTCGCGCCGCCGCGTCGGAGTTGAGGAAGTCAGACACCTCTGTCCAGCGCACCCAGAACTCCACGGGGTTGCCCCCGCTCTCGGGCAGGCGCTCGACGGCGCCGGGGCGGTCGGCCTCGAGGTCTGCCATCTCCGACCCCGACAGCGCGTCAACCTCGTCGACCCACAGTTCGATGTCGGTCACGGGCGCTTCGCTGCAGGTGTAGGACTGGTTGTGGGAGCCATCGCTCGATCCCAGCACCTCGCTGTCGATGGTCCGCTCGTTGTACGCCCACTGCGTATTCGGGTAGACGCCCTGCAGGGTGGGCGGCCGTGGCAGGTCGGCAACTGCCGATTGGTCCTCGTGCTTGTGCTCGATCGTCCGTTCGCCCTCCTTCCGGAAAGCCGGGCCGGTGGGGCCGCGGTAGAACTCGTCGCCGGTCACCCGCACGCGGATCCAGTGTCTGCACACCCCGAACCGTTCGAACGCCGTCGTCGGCTCCGGGACGTTGATGCTGACGATACCGCGCTCGGTCAGCCCCTCCGTGCCGTCCCGGACCTCCAGTTTCATCCACTCCCCGCTCTCCGGGTCGGGGCAGTACTCCCAGCGCATCCCGGGGTCGAACGTGCGAGGATAGCGCTCGTCACTCGTGGGGATGAACAGGTTGATCGGGCCGTTCCTGAGGACGCTGTCGAACCCCAGATAGAGCGTCTGGGTCTCGTCGGGCGCCGGCCGGAACGGCTCGAGCGCCAGCGGCTCCGCCTCCGGGTCGACGGCCTCGTAGCTCTTGTTGTTGTGGGTGCGAACGTGCTCGAAGCGCTCGCCGTCCTGGCGGTAGTGGAGGGTTACCCGGCTGAACTGCGGGGGGGAGGGCCGTTCGATCATCTCGCCGCGCCGACCCTCCTCGGTAATTTCGTAGCGGGGCTGGCCGTAGTTGCCCCCGACCAGCCGTGCCCGGATCCAGTAGTCCTCGTGGCCCGAGACCGAGGTCGCCGCCAGGTCGTCGGGAACCCGGAATCTGACGGTGCCGGCCTCCCGGAGCCGGTCGGTCCCGTCGGCCAGCAACCCCAGCCGCGACCAGCCGCTGCCGTCCCAGTACTCCCAGGAGATTTCGGGGTCGCCCTCGAGTATTCCGGCGCTCACCGCGCTGGTTGTGGCCCGCCCCTCGCCGTCACTGTCATCCCCCTCGTCGGCTCCCTGCCCGTTCCCGTCGTCGCCGCTGTCCCCATCCCGCCCCTCCCGGGGGGCGGCAAAGCGGAGCTGGATGGTGGCTCCCCTCTTCGTCAGTGCCTCTTCGGAGGCGACGTACAGCGTCGTCGGCGGCTGTGGCATCCGCCCGAACGGGTAGACATCCTCCTCCCCGTCGACGGACAGGGGGACGTCGTTGGCGAGGAGCTCCTCGGGTGTGGCGCCAGCGTCGTCCTCGCCGCCCCGCTCGACGGTCAGCGACAGGGACTCGATCTCGACGTCGAAACACGCCTCGGTCTCCCCCTCTACACGCGCCCGGATCCACCGGCTCTCGACGCCGTCAACCTCGATGTCGCCGGTCTGCCCCGGGAATCGGAAGGTCAGCTCGAACGGATTGTCGCCCCACTCGGAGACGTCCGTGCCGGCGAGGGCCTCGATTTGTTCCTCGACCGCCGCGCGGAGGTCCCTGATCCCGGCCGCGCTCTCGACGACGTCCGTCGTCTCCTGGGGGAGTTCGTGCCACCCTTCGACACCGTTCCCGTCCTCGCCGTAGTACTCCCAGGCGAGGCTGTCCTCGACGACCCGTTCGGAGGCGTTCGTCAGCAGCCGAACCGTGACAGTCGAGCCCGCCTCCAGGTTCAGCAGGTCGTCGTGCCCGAGGTAGATGACGTGCTGTTGCTCGTTTCGCCCGTCGAACAGGATCGTCTCCTCACCCGCTGTGAGCGTACTCTCGTGATCGACAATGGTGTCGGTGACCGGGTCGACCCCGTAGGCGTCGCTCAGCGTCGCCGGCGTGGCCTCGAACCCGTCGGCCCCCGGAATCTCGAAAATCTCGGCCCCGCCGTCGTCGGTTTCGGCGGCCGCCTGCGTGCCGCCCGGGACGACGACGTTCGTGTCGATGTCCTCGGTCGTCCGGACGGTCAACGGAACGCGTGCGGACTGTGGCGGCCGGCGGCTGAAATCGAGCGCGTCGAGGAACGCGATCCGATGTTTCCCCGGAACGCTGTCCAGCCGCCGGACGACGTCCGCCTCGAACCGCGAGGCGATCTGTAACAGCGTGGTGCCGCTGTCGGCGGCCGAGACGTCCCACTCGTCGACGTATCTCTCGGCGAGTTCCTCGAGTTCGGCGAGCAGCTCCGGGCGGCTCCGCCCGTCGACGACCGGTTCCTCAGCCATCGTCCGCTCCCGGCGACGTCAGTTTCGGCCTCCTGGCTCCGGTCATTCTTTGCTTTCTTTCAGGTAGAACGGGTACACCATGTTCGCGTCGCTGTTGGTCTTCCTGATCCAGTAGTCGATATCCACCAGGACCCGGTTGGGGTTGGTCTCGTCCTGTTGTGCGTCGACGCTCTCGACGTCGATCCGGGGTTCCCACTGCACGAGGGCTTCCTCGACGCTGTCCTCGATGATGCTCAGCGTCGCCGGATCGGCCGACGCGAACACGTAGTCGTGTATCTCGCAGCCGAACTCGGGACGCATCGCGCGTTCGCCCTTGGCGGTGCCGATGATGATCTTGACGGCCTGTTGGATGTTCTCGTCGGCACTCGACAGTTCGATGTCGCCCCTGTAGTCCGTCTTGACCGGAAACGCCCAGCCCGTGCCGAGAAAGTCTTCAGCCATCTATTTGATCAGGACCGTCGGTATCCCGCCGACGGGGCCGGTCGTACTGCCGGGGCCCGGACCGAGCTGGGTCCCGTGTGCTGTCGGATCTGAGACGCGTGCTGCTGGTGGCATCAGTTGAGTTGGATGATTGCCCCTTCTACTGTCAGGGGGCCTGTCGCCTTGATTCCCATTAGTCCGTTACTCTCGACGTTCAGCTTTGCTTTGCTCGAAATGTTCATCTGAGCTTTACTTTCCATGTTAATTTTTGCTTTCGAAGAAATTTTCACCTCCGAATCCGCGGCGAGTTCGATTGTCTTGGCCGAGAGGCTGATCTTCTTGTCGGCCGAGACGCTGACCTCGTCGGAACTCGAGTCAAGTTCGACGCTGTTCGATCCGGACTTGTCTTCGATGGTGATCTTCTCGCTGCCGGAGGTGTCGTCGAGGGTGATCGTGTGGCCGGCGCTGGTTTCGATTTCGACCTTGCCGCCGGTCGAGGCGTCGTCGAAGTCGAGGACGTGTCCCTTCCGTGATTTGATCTCGCGGATGTCGTTGGTCCCGCTACTGTTGTCCTCGGGGGGCTTGCGCTTGCCGTTGTACAGCGACCCGACCACGATCGGGTGACGGATCTTCCCGCCCTCGAAGGCGACAAGAACCTCGTCGCCGACTTCCGGCAGGAAGAACGTGCCGTACCCCTTGCCAGCCATCTCCGTCGCGACGCGCGCCCAGTAGCTCTCGTCGTCGGTGTCCCGGAACGGATAGGTGATCTTGACGCGCCCGATGCCCTCCGGGTCCTGGTTGTCCGTCACTTTCGCGACTGCCACCCCGTCAGTCGTCGGTTCCTCGCCCGCGCCGTCGAACTGGTCTAATTGATCGAACAGGCTCATTCAGGTACCTCGCTGGCTTCGAAAGAGGTTCGGTAGCCCGACCCTCCTACCCTGTGGGTCGCATTGGTGATATAATAGTTTTTGGAGAAGCGCGACCCCACTTCCTCGACGCTGATCGCCTTGCCCGCGATGAGCAGCGGCACACCCCGGTCGGTCTCGCCCCGCCCCGTCGCCACGGAACTGGACAGCGAGTCGAGCTTGGTCTTTGCGATCTGCTCGGCCTCCTCGTTGGAGCTACAGGGCACACGGAACACCTCCTTTTTCTTGTTCTTTGCGTCGGTCGAGGCCGTGCCGACGATCTCCTTTTCGGTCTGCATGTCCCAGTGACGCACCTCGACCTTCTGGACCTCGTTCGCCTCGTCGATCTCGCCCGAGAACGACTCCAGGGAGGCCCCGTACCGCAGCGTCGCGACCGGGCTCGAACTGCCCATCGACGACCGCGGCGTGAAGTAGACCGCGTTGCGCTGTGTATAAAACTGGTAGCCGTACTTCGCGGCGAGTCCGCGCACGAACCGGTAGTCGCTCTGGTCGTGCTGGTAGAGCTTGTCCCGTTTCATCCCCCCGCCCTCGACTGTCACGTCGCCGAAGTACGAGGACAGCACCTCCTCGACGACGTCGCTGACTGTCGTCTTCGACCACGACCGGTCTTTCGTGCCCCGCATCATGTCGTGAAGCAACCCGTAGCCGCTCACACCGACCGACGGCCCCTGGCTCTGTGAGAAGTTCGACGTTACGCGGTGGATCTTCCCGACGAACACCGGTTCGAGCGACCCGTCGCCCCACCCCAGGGACACGTCGACTGTCTTCCCGGTCGCGAACTCGTCCCACTCGAATCCCGCGAACTGCTTCTGTTCGCGGTCGAAGGCGACGTTCAACGTCATCGAGAACCGGTCGGCCCCGTCCAGCGTCGTCTCGACGACCAGGTCCCCGACTCCGCCGCCGGCCTCCTGGTAGGTGTTCCCACCGACGGTCACCTCGAACCGTGGCGAGTGGGAGGCCTCGTTACTCCCCGACATCGACGCCTCCTGGCGCTCGAATCCGGCTGTTCCCGACCCGGTCACGTGCCCGCCGATCGGCGAGGGGAAGGCGACCTGTCATGCTATCACAGGGGGGGCAGTTCGAGCGAGTCGCCCGGTTCGATCCCCCGCGGGTTGTCGATATCGTTGGCGTCGGCGATCGTCCGCCAGTGGCTCGAGTCGCCGTACTCCTCGGCGGCGATCAGCCAGAGCGTGTCCCCCTCTGTGACTGTCCACGCCTTGGTCTTGTCCGTCGACTCCGGCTTGAGTTCGCGACGGTAGTCCGACGGCTTGCACTCGGTGAAGGTGGCGTTGACCCTGGCACGCACCGGCACACCGCTCGGAAGAAACCGCGTGAACGTCTTGTCCAGTTGCTGGACGAGCGCCGTAAACGAGAGCCCGTCGCCCCAGACGACCTGGCACAGCGGCGGCGCGTGGAGTTCGGCATCGACCGACGCCAGGTAGTCCAGCTTGCTCACGTACTCCTCGCGGACGTCCGCCTGCGTCTCGGAGGTGTCGAAAAACAGCTCCATCGAGAGGGTATCCGCCGATCGGCTCACGAACTGCTGGGAAGACGATCCCGAGCCGCTGGCCTTCAGTTCGCCGTAACTGACGTCGCGGTTGACGCTGTACTCGGGCGGGTTGAAGCCACACTCGAGGTAGGGCTTCTTGCCGGTCTGTTTGTTCTTGCCGCGAAGCACCCTGATCTGTGCCTTCTGGAACTGCGAGCTGTTGGTTGCCATCAGAGACCTCTCCGTTCACGTTCGATCCGCATCTTCCGTTCGACCTCCCGGTAGAGCCTGTCGACCACCCTGTCGACCTCGCTGTTGTAGGCCGTCAGATCCGACCCGTGCCGGGAGAACACCTCCTCGATTGCCCCCTCCATCTCGTGGTCGGTGTCACGGGATCGGTCGGCCTCGCGCTCGGGCCGCCGGTCGTCCGCCGGTGCCCGCGTCACCTCGTCGCGTCGCGTCGCGTCGACCGTCGGTGCCGGTCGCCTGATATCGAGATCGGGGAACTGCGCCCCGGGACCGGTATCGCCGGACTGCCTCCCCCTCTCGCCCAGTCCCGGTACAGTGGTGTCCCGCCCCTGTCTCCGGGTCGTCGCAGCCCGTCCGGCGGCCGTCCGGGTCCGTGCCGCTCTTTCGGCGGGCGGCTCCACTCCTGTCTGGTGGCTTGCACTCCCCATTGGCTGCTCCGGCGCCCGCGTCGTTTCCGTTCTGGACTGCTCTGGTCCCGG
>JAZKRS010000083.1:0-11156 GCA_036626435.1 Haloarculaceae archaeon
GCGGGTCGGTGATCTAGTCCGGTTATGATACCTCCTTCACACGGAGGAAGTCGGCAGTTCAAATCTGCCCCGACCCATTTGCTCGGCTGACGCCTCGCAAGGACAGCACCGCCCCGCGGTCTTGCCATCAGACGGTTTCCATGCGGATTGGACGCTTCCATGAGACGTGGAACGCCAGTCAAGCCAGCGCGGAACGCTGGCTGACTGGCTTCTTCCACTACTACAATCACCTCCGAAGTCATCAGGCACTCGACAATCAACCACCCGCTGAAGCTCTATGAATTCGATTCAACACTTTCGAGAATGCAATTTTACAGTGCCCGGGGGCGGAGTATATAAGAATTTTGAATAGTCCATCCTGGATTCGAACCAGGGTCGCGGGCCCCAGAAGCCCGCAGGATTGGCCGCTACCCCAATGGACTGTTCACCGTCACCTTTCCGAGGAGTGTACTTAGGTGTGTCGCATGCGCCCGATCTTCGGAAACCACAACCGGACAATGTTAAGTATTCGAGAGGGGGAGTGTCCCTGTATGGCACTTGACAGGGCCCGGGGGACGGTTCTGGTAGTCACACTGATCGTAGTGCTGGCGGCGGTGACGGGCGTCGCTCTCGCCGCCGAGCCGACGATATCGGTTTCGGTCGATGACGACGACGTCGCGGAGGGTGAGACGGTCCGAACCGACAGCGACCCCGACATCGAGATAGCGGTTGACGCCGACGCGGCGATCGAACTCGTCGAGGTGCGCGTCGACGGCGAGATACGGGAGAGCTACGAGCCCGGGACGGAGTCGTTCTCAGAGACGGTCTCACTCGACCTCGACACCGGCGAGAACGACCTTCGCGTGGTCGCGAATGCAGACGAAACCGCGACGTTCGACGCGACGATCCTGAAGGACAACGCGTCGCCGTTCATCGAGTACACCTCCCCGTTCGAGACTCCTGGCAGGCGAGCCCCGCCTGATAGCATCGGGGTTTCGGATGCGGAGGTGACACTCTCCGGGGATCTCATCGACGACACGGGTGTCGAGTCCATCGCTATCGAGCGGGAGTTCGACTACCGGTTCGCGGGCTCCTCGGACACGAGCCGCGAGTTCTACGAGATGGAGGACCCCGGGGACTCCTTTTCCCAGGAGGTGTTCCTCGGCGACGGCGAAAACGAGTTCACCGTCACGTACACCGACGAGATGGGCAACAAGCGGGTCCACGAGTTCACCCTCGACGTCAGCGACACCTCGGAGCCGACGGTAGACGTCAGCGTCCCATCCCGGACCGGCGCCCCCCAGGTCCGGATACAGGGGACAGTCGGCGACAACGTGAAACTCGACACTGTCGAGGTCGGGATCCTCGGCGGGTCGAGCACGCAGGTGCTGACGCAGTCGAGCCCGGAGCCGGACCGGGACCGGCTGTCGGTCGAGATCAACGAGGAAATATCGCTCAACGAGGGGGAAAACCGAATCGAGATCGAGGCCACAGACAACGCCGGCAACACCGTCGAGCGGGAGGTCGAGGTAGTCTACGACCCGAACGTCGAGCCCCGCATCGTGGTCGACGCCGAGCGCACGGGGTTCGAGGACGGCTCTCTCCTCGTCCGTGGCCGGATCGACAGGGGCAAGATCAACGACGTGACCGTCGAATCGGTCGACGTCGGGGACGACGAGATCGTCGACATCACGAACGTCGACATCGGGGGCGAGACGACCAACCGGGTCGACATCGACGAGTCCCTCGCGGTCGCGAACGGGGAGACGCAGATCCGGATCATCGTCTCCGACGCCGAAGGCAACCAGCACGAGGAGTCGTTCAGGGTGGACCCGGAGACCGAGTCCGACGAACCAGACGAGTCCGGGGACGACACTCCGGAGAGCAGCAGTGAAAACGCCGACGAGGGCGGCGATCAGCAGTCGGACGCTGACGCCGGTGACGGCGACGAAAGTGACTCCGACGGCGACGGCGCCGGGAGCGACTCAGCGTCCGATGGCGGGTTCGGGCCGTCGGCAGTCGGCCCGGGATTCACCCCAGTGGTGGCGCTGCTGGCCGTATTGTTGATCGGGATTCGCCTCGCTACGCGGCGGTGAATCGCCTCGGAGTCAAGTCTCGAGGCTTCCGTGGGTTAGAGCGCCCCGGCGGTCGCGTCACCCCAGTTGAAAGTTAGCGCCCCCGCCAGACCTGTCCCTTCGATGTCGTCTATTTTCACTTTCACCTCCCTGTTAACTGGGGTTTATGTGGGAGGGGGCGCAACCGACGCGTATGTCCACAGGAGAAGACCTCCAAGACCTGCCCGGGGTTGGCCCGGCAACGGCGGAGAAGCTCAGAGACAACGGGTTCGACAACTACCAGGGGATCGCGGTCGCGAGCCCCGGCGAGCTGTCGAACACGGCCGACATCGGCGAGTCGAGCGCCGCGGACATCATAAGCGCCGCCCGCGAGGCCGCGGACATCGGCGGCTTCGAGTCCGGCGCGCAGGTTCTCGAGCGCCGCCAGGAGATCGGCAAACTCACCTGGGGTGTCGAGGAGGTCGACGACCTGCTCGGCGGCGGCGTCGAGACCCAGTCCATCACCGAAGTCTACGGGGAGTTCGGCTCCGGGAAGTCACAGGTCACCCACCAGCTCTCGGTCAACGTCCAGCTCCCCGCCGAGTACGGCGGCCTGGAGGGCAGCGCCATCTTCATCGACTCCGAGGACACCTTCCGCCCCGAGCGCATCGAGGACATGCTCCTCGGCCTGCCCGACGAGACCATCGAGGCCACCATGGCCCTGCACGACGTCGCCGGGGAAGACAACGCTGACGCCGACGACGAGGGCCAGCTCGACAATCTGCTCGAATCGGTGCTGGACAAGATCCACGTCGCCAAGGCCTTCAACTCCAATCACCAGATCCTGCTGGCCGAGAAGGCCCAGGAGATCGCAAGCGAGAGCCAGGACGAGGAGTTCCCGGTCCGCCTGCTCTCGGTCGACTCGCTGACGGCACACTTCCGGGCCGAGTACGTCGGCCGGGGGGAACTCGCCGACCGCCAGCAGAAGCTCAACAAGCACCTCCACGACCTGATGCGTGTCGGCGACCTCAACAACACCGCTGTCCTCGTCACGAATCAGGTCTCCGCCAACCCGGATTCCTTCTTCGGCGACCCGACCCAGCCCATCGGCGGCAACATCCTCGGGCACACCTCCACATTCCGTCTGTACCTCCGCAAGTCCAAGGGCAACAAGCGCATCGTCCGTCTGGTCGACGCGCCGAACCTCGCCGACGGCGAGGCCGTCATGCGTGTCGAGGGCGACGGGCTAATCGCCGAGTGAACCCGGCGGTCGTGAGTCACTCCGAGTCGGTTGGCACGTAACTCGTACACCAGGCGTCCGGTTCGATCTTCCCGCCGACGAGGACGCAGGCCCCGAGACCGTCGCCAGTCCGAGCAGTGCGAGAACCCGGCGTCGGAACAGTCGGTGACGTGACTCCATACGAGGGGGTTCCCGGGAGGCAAGATGCTACTGGGACGGTAGTCGAACCAGATTGGGGCGCGTCACGAGTCCTCGCTCTCGCCGGTCCACAGGTCGGGTATCGCGATCCGTTCGTCCGGAGCGAGGGACTCGTCCCGTCTGTCGACCCACCAGGCGAGCATCCCCGCCCCGGCTGCGAGTGCGACCAGCATCACTAGCCCGCCCTCCGGGCCGAACGAGCCGCCAGTAACGAGACGGGGGCCGTCGACGCGAACCGGCACGAGGGCAGTGTCGGCCCTGAGGCCGCTCACCGGGAGCCCGAAAAGCGGCCCGAGGCCGAAGTTCCAGGTGGTGTGGAGGCCGATCGGGAAGGCCAGTCGCCCGGTCGCGGCGTATGCGATCCCGAGGAGGACGCCGGCCAGCGTGATGTTGAGGAAGCTGAGCCAGTTTCCGCCCGGGTTCGCCGCGTGAAGGACACCAAACAGACCGGCGGTACCCAGGATAGCCACCCAGACGGCCGTCCGGTCGGTCGAGACGTAGCCCCGCAGACCCTCCGCGACGTTGGTGAGCAGGTAGCCACGGACAGCGAACTCCTCGAGGACGGCCACGGCCACGAAGAACGCGAACCCGTACAGGAGGCCGAGGGCCGCGGAGTCGTCGCCAACTGCCACTGTCGTGCCGGACGGCCGGTAGGGGCCGCCGACGCTTGCCATCCCCGCGAGACGAAGGGTGACGACGACGGCTGCCACCATCCCGAGCCCGACGACCAGCCCAGCCGCGGCGTCGAGCCACCAGCGTTGGTCCAGTTCCAGACCCATGTCGCGGCGGTACCGCCTGTCGACGAACCATGCGACCGCCACCCCGGCGACCGTCAGTGTGGCGATTATCACTGTGGTAGTGATCGTGGAGGGCAGCGCCAGGGCCGACGAGAGGAACCGGACCATCCCGACGACTATCTGGAGTGCGAGGAGAGCGAGGCCGACAGCTGCCGGAATCCGGAAGGGGGCGCGCAGCCGCTTTTCGTCGCCGTTCCAGAACACCCGCTTGACGCCTGCGAGAACCTCCTCCATGCACAGCGTCACCGGCGCGGAGTCTTAAATCCGGTCACCTGGGGCTCTCGTGGGGCACACCCGCGGTTTTATAGCCTCGGACGGGGACACACTGACCATGGAGATTCCGCACCTGGTCAAGGAGCGGCTGGGAGACGAAGCCATCGAGGCCGCGGTCAACCTCGGCGACGAGGACCTCGTCTGCGTGACGCCGACGCGAACGCTCGTCTACCGGGGCGAGGGGCTGTTGAGCGACGAGTCCGCCTCCGTCTTCTCACACGACGTCGAGCGGCTCGACATCTCCGAGGGCCGACGCAAGACGGAGTTCGCCTTCGAGTACGTCGACGGGACGGATTCGTTTACTGCTCCCGGGAACCGGACAGAGCCGATCCTCAAGCTCCTGCTCGGCGGCATCCTGCACGTCGGCGGCGTGATCGACGACGGCGAGTCGGTCAGCGACGTGTTCAGCTTCAGCGAACTCACACTGGTGGTCACCTCCGACCGCCTCATCAAGCACGTCGGCGCGCCGGTCTGGGACGAGGACTTCGAGGAGTACCCGTACGCGGACGTGACCGGACTTTCCTTCGAGGAAGGCAGCGTCGCCACACAGGTCGTCCTGTCGGTCGACGGCCGCCCGGATCGCATCAAGGCCCCCACCGACGAGGCCAGAAAGGTCGAGCGGTCGCTCAAGCAGGCGCTCTTTGCCTACCACGACGTCGACTCACTTTCGGCGCTCAACGAGAAACTCGGCAGGGACGAGACGGGAGCACAGTCCGGCGATGACGCCGCCGGGGGCTCGCTCTCGCTTGAGTCCGGCATCTCGCCGCTGGTCAGCAGCGACGACGAGGATTCGGAGGCGTCGCCCACTGAGAGTGCGCCGGACCCCGGTCGAGCCGCCGGGAGCGCGGCCCGCGAGCCCGCCACCGAAGGGCCCGGTTCCGGGCCGGAGTCGTCGTCCCGCCCCGACGACGGCGGGGCCACCGCGGCGGACTCCGCGACCGCAACCCGCTCGTCCGGTGATACCTCCGTCGATACTGTCTCGACGTCACAGCCGGCGGACGAGACCGGAGGCGGAGTCGAGAGGATCGATCCCGAGGACGTCGAGGCGATGAAATCCCAACTCGCGACGCTGACGAAAGCCGTCAAGAAACAGAACGACCGCCTGCGCGATCAACAGGAGACCATCGACCGCCTCATCGAGGAACTCCGTCGCGGCCGATAGCACTCCCCTGCCTCATACTATAACCGTCAGTATCACTCATCTCGTCCGGTCACCTTCCGGACACAGGACGATCCGAATGGGCCGTGTTGGCCGGCCTCGAACTCGATGAAATGGCCCGTCGAGATGTCTGTGCCACACCGCCGGCAGGTGAACTCGCCCTCGCGGCTGGTGACGTCGCTTTCGAGGCTGACGTACGCGCCCCCGGTTGGCCGGACAATTCCTCCGTCGCGTTCCAGGACTCCCCGCATCTCCGCCGTATCGAGTATCTCCCGGGTACGGTGTGGGTCGGTCGTGACGGTCTCGATCCGATCGATGGCCTCCTTGACCGAAAGCTCCCCGTCCTCGAAGTGGGCGAGCAGCTGAACGCCGAGCTCGACGGGGTTGTCGGGCACGGGCGAACTCAGGATGCGCGACCACAAAGCGTTTGCCCGGCACCACCCCAGTGGAGTACATGCAGCCAGCGACGCGCCGTCAACTGCTGGGGATGGCCTGCCTCGGTGCCGTGGCGGCCGTGGCGGCGCTGCTCTTCTCGCCGTCGACAGTCATCGCCGAGCTGGAACACCTGGCGACCCATCCCCTGCAACTCTCGGTCGCCCTGGCCGCACTCTATCTCGTCCGGCCATTTTTGCTCTGGCCGGTCAGCGCCCCCGCGATCGCGCTCGGATACCTCTACGACCCCGCCGTCGCGCTCCCGCTCGCACTCGCTGGTGCCGCAGTCACGGGGCTGCCGCCGTTTTTTGTCGCACGGTACGCCAGCACCGACTCCGGGCTGCTCGGGTACGTCGGTTCGTCCGGCCGGGCGCTCGTCAAATCCGTCGGCGAGACCAGGGGCGTCCTCGCGGCGCGGCTCTCGCCGATCCCCGGCGATCCCATCTCCTACGCTGCCGGTCTCTCGGACGTCTCCGTCGGCGCATTCCTCGCCGGCACCGTCCTCGGCGAGGTCCCGTGGGCGCTGGTGACGATATTTGCTGGCGACTCGATGCGCCAGCTCTCGGTGACCGGCTTCTCCGTCAGCCCCGCTGCCGTCGTCGCCATCGCGGGGCTGGGCATCATCGTCCTCTCGGGGCCGCTGTACAGCAAGCTCCGCGGTGGCGCGAGTCCCGAGTAATCAGTAGAACGTGTCCGAACAGTCGAAGACGACGCCGTGAGTCGGACAGACGTACTTGCAGTGGCGACGGTACATCGGCCGCTCACAGCGCGGACACGGCCGACCGCCCGACCCTGACATAGTCGACGGTCACGGCCTCCCAGCACTTCGGTGTTGTGCCCGGGCTGGCGCCTGATCGCGGTGTCGGCGCGATAGAGAAGACGAATATCGTCAACGGCGGACGGCTCCGTGTGTCACACGCTCCGGTTCAGCCACCGGCCGCCGGTCAGCACTCCGACCAGCCACAGGACTCGCAGGTCTTGCAGCCCTCGGAGTAGTACAGCGAGAGCGATCCGCACTCGGGGCACTCGGGGCTCTCCCCGGCGTCCAGCAGCGCCTGCTGGTCGGCCTCCGTCGCGGCCCCGCTGTCGGCGCTCATGGCGCCCCCGCCGGTCTCCTCGGCGGTCTCTTCGAGGGTCTGCTGCTGTGGGTAGGCTCGCTCGACGTCGCCCTCGAGGTACCGGCGCATCGCCGTCCCGATGGCATCCGGGATGGACTGGATCTGCTCGCCCTTGTCCCAGGCGACCTTCGGCGACCGGATACCCTGCAGTTCCTCGGCGATCTCCCACGGATCGACGCCCGCGCGCAGTGCCGTCGAGATTGTCTTCGCCAGCGCCTCGGTAAAGGAGGCGGTAAAGCCACCGGAGTTGCCGATGTTCGCGAACAGCTCGAAGGGCCGGTCGGCCTCGGGGTCCTCGTTGATGTTGACGTACAGCTTCCCGTAGCCGGTGTCGATGCGCTGGGTCACGCCGTGCAGGACGTCCGGGCGGTCCTGCTTCTGGGCGAACTCCTCGCGGTCGCCGTCGACGCTCCCGAGGACCGCCTCGACCTGCTGGTCGATGACAGCCTGGACCTCGTCGCTCTCGACGAACGCCTCGATGCCCCCGAAGACCTCCTCGATCTGTTCGACGAGTGCCTCCGCCGCCTCGCTCTCGTCGGCGAATTCGGCGTTTTTTGCCCGCGTCGTCAGCACCTGCTTCGAGCGGGTGCCGTCGCGGTAGTAGGTCACACCCTTGCCGCCGTGGTCGTAGATGTACTGGAAGGCCGCCTTCGCATCTTCGACCGTCGCATCGTTCGGCGCATTTATCGTCTTGCTGATACTTGAATCCACCCCCTCCTGGCAGGCCGTCTGGACGCTCGCGTGTTCTTTCGCCGAGAGGTCGCCGGTCGTGACGAACAGCTCGCCGATGGCGTCGGGCACCGCCGACAGCCCGTCGATGCCGTCGAACTCGTTTGCGGCCATCTGCTCCTGGGCCTCCTGCTTTACCGACTCGACGTCGATGTCGTTTGCCTCCAGGGTCCGCAGGAAGTAGTCGTCGAACTCGACGAGCATCTCGTCGCCCTGCACGTCGTCGGAGACGTTCTTGTAGTAGGCGACGTTGTAGATGGGCTCGCAGCCACCTGTCGTATTTCCGACCATCGAGGTGGTGTTGTGGGTGACGAACCCGTTCGCGACGTAGGTGTTGTTCGACGGGACGCTGATGTCCTTGGTGTAAGCTTTCTCCTCGGTCACGGTGTCGACGGCCGCCGCGTAGAAGTCGGTCAGACGACGGCCATCGAGACGAACGGGTTCGCCCGTTTCCTTTTCGACATCCCTGACGAGCTTTTGGCTGACAGCGCCATTGATCGGCGACTGGTTGACTCGCTTTTTTATCGGCTTGCTGACCGAGTCGTATCCCTCGACATCCCGCAGGTTTTCGACGACGCCTGGCGGGTACGTGTCGTTCCGGTACGACTGTGCAGTGAGTTCGATCTCGGTCGATTTCGTTATGAAGCCGACGTCTTCGACGAACCGCTTGTCTTCGCGCTTGTTCGCGCCGCGGACGCTGTGGCGAGGCCGGTCGCCGTAGTGGTCCGACATCTCTTCGGTCTCGATGACGTCGCGTACGAACACACAACCCAGGGACAACAACAGGGTCTGTACCTGTTTTGCCAAGGTCGACGAGACGGTCGATAGTTCGACCTTCCGGGACGCGGTTCCGTCCGCCTCGAACAGTCCCCGGAGGAACGCCTTCGCGACCTCCTCGTCGGCCCGGAGTACCTCTTCGGGGATGAATGCGCTGGCTGCTCCCTGGCCCTCGTTGCCGTCGTCTTTTTTCCAGCCGTTATCCTCGAAGTACCGCGGGAGATGACGGCCGCCGAACGTGAGTATATGACGCGTATCCCGATCTTCGACCGTCGGGGCTACGCCGAACAACGACTCGCCGAGGGCACGGAGATACGTGTCCAACTCCTCCACAGCCGATTCGACGACGAGTTTCACGCCAACGCCACCGTGGACGTATCCGTCGCCCATGAAGTATCCGAGGAATTCCGCGAGGTCAGGCGTCATCTCGGTAGGCAGCGTCAGTTCCTCGTCGGTGTTGCGGTAGTAGTTGTCCCGTTCGCCCGCATCGAGTGTCACGCGGTGGCCACCGTCGAACGTTCCACGCTGGAGAAGGATGCGATCACCGGGCTCGAAGTCGTCGGCTTCCCTCCAGACGTACTCGCCGCGTTCCGTTATCGTCCGGAAGCGGTGGTCCGGGGTCGCGGCGACGCCGAATCCGCCCTCTGTCTCGATTCTGCGAACGTCCGCGAATCCGTTGTCGTAGACCGCTGTTGCTGTTTTCGTGCCCCCGTCTGTCGCGACGCCTATCTCTATCTCGTCCCACTGCTCGAACTCCGTCGTTGTCTCGTCGAGGTCCCTGATCGGCACCAGCCCCTCATCTGTCGACACCAGGGAGTCCTCCTCCACACATCCAGTGGGTGCGATAGTTGTGGAATTGTGGTTCCTGATCGGGAACCCGTCGGCCCACTCATCGGCCTCGAGCCCGGTGTGGTGTTCGAACCACTCCTCGTGTTCGGTCGGGTTCGCGTACTTCGATTTCTCCCACTCGGCGAAGCTCCCCCGCTCTTTTGCGAGCTCGTGGCTCGTCCCCTTCGAGCGGTGGTTGATGTGGATCATCAGCTGGCGGGCCGTCTCGTTTGCGGGCTCGCTGCCGTACTTCATGCCGAGCTGGACGTACAGCTGGGCAAGGCCCATGATCCCGAGGCCGATCTTGCGCATCTCCCGGACCTTCTGTTCGATCTCGGGTACCGGGAAATCCGACATCGTGACGACGTTCTCCAGGAAGCGGGTTCCGAGTTCGATCCGGCGGTCGAACTCCTCCCAGTCGATCGCCTCCTCCAGGAAGGCCCCGACTGCGTCCGTCCGGCTGTCGAACTTGTCGGCCCGCCGGTCCGACCAGACCCGCCAGTCGGGCGTGTCCTCGGCGGCCAGCGTCGAGAGGTTGATGTGGCCGAGGTTGCAGGCCTCGTACTCCTCCAACGGCTGTTCGCCGCAGTTCGCGACGCTGACGTACGGAGCGTCACCGCCCCCGTCAGTGATCGCGAGGTAGTTGTGGTGGTCGTCGACCGTGATGTTGTAGACGGCGGCAGATCCGGCGTCGGTCACCGACGAGACGGTCAACTGTTCGGAAACAGTTTCCGAAACGCCGCCGGCAGGCACCGCGACGGCAGACGTTCCGACGATTGTTTCACCCGCCGAGAGCTTGCCTGCCTCGACGTAGCCATCGGGCGTCCAGATTTCGTGGTCGGGCGTACACGTCAGCGTCGCGCCCTCCTCCGTCTCGACGCGAACCAGGTCGGCGTCACCGCGGGTCCGTCGCGGGTTCCGACCGACGCTGACCGTCACCTCGCCCGTCTCGCTGTCCCGACAGAGCACGCGGACGTCCTGCCCGTTCGAGGCGAGCGTCTCGAATGTCTCGGTCGTGCCGTCGGCCAGAACGACCTCGCTGTCGCCAGTCAGACAGGGATTCGTCGCGAGAATCCGGTGATCCGGATGCTCCTCCACGTCGAAGGAGTGCTGTTTGTTGACCCGTTCGAGGTATATGACGCCGGGTTCGCCGTTCTCGTGGGCGCCCTCGACGATGCGCTCCCAGATCTTCTCGGCGGGCACCGACAGCACTTCGCCGACCTCGACGTGTTCGCCGAGGTCGAACATCTCGTACAGCTCCTTGGTCTGTGCGGTCGCGACGTGTGGCTCGCCGGTGCGGGGGTTGGTGAAGGTGTACTCCTCGCCGGCCTTGACTGCCTCCATGAAGTCGTCGGTGACGCCCACGGAGATGTTGAAATTCGAGAGGTGGCCCTCTACGGCGTTCCGGAGGTGTTCGGGGACCCGGCCCTCGTCGTCGATGAGTTCGCGGGCCTCCTCTAAGGCGTCGGCAAAGGAGTTGTGCGTGAAGTCGTCGGGGTCGTTCAGGCGGAGGGTATGAGCCAGCGAGACGTCCTTGTTCTTGGCGTGGATGAACTGGATGACGTCCGGGTG
>JAZKRS010000084.1:0-10201 GCA_036626435.1 Haloarculaceae archaeon
GTCGCGTCGTTGAAACGGGAAGCCTCGGGGCTTGACCCCGAGGCGGTTCACCAGCACTGACCTGGAGCCACAAGCCGGGCGCTCCCGCGGGCCACGGGTCGGTTTCGGCAGCCGGGCGCGAAAAGTGGCTGTTCGAAAGTCATAACCCCCGAGACACACAGGGGAGAGTATGAGCAACCCGCCGGGGGAGTACTACACCGAGGAACGCTGGCAGAACTGGATCGACCGCATCCGGGAAGAGGAGGTCGATCCCGAGGACGAAGAGTCGGCTCGCCTCCTGTTGAACCTCCAGGATGACACCGCGATTGCAGTCGCGAAGATTATCACCGACCACGACGACGGCGATCTCGACGAGGAGACCGCCCTCTCGGAACTCGAGGACATCGAAAAAATCGTCCTCGGGGCGGTCGACTTCGAGGACGACGAGAAGGCGATGCTGATCGACGGCGTCCAGACCTCTCTGATGTGTGTCGTCTACGCCGCAAAGGAGTACGTCGCGGGCGGGCCCGCCGAGGACGGGACCGTCGGGGAGTACCTCGAGGCGGCCGCCGACGCCGAAGCCGGGGACGACCTCGACGCGGCGCTCGGATACTGCGTGCAGGCCGGGACACTCATCATCGACGGCGAAGAGCTCCACATCGAGATGACAGAGAACCTCGAGTTCGGGCTGGTCGCGGAGTGGGCCAACGGCCTCGACAGCCTCCAGACGGCGATGAGCGACCCCGAGGTCGTCGAAGAGGACGACTCGGGGTGACGCGGGCTGGTCTCCTTTTATATCCCGGCGAGTAAACGGCGGTAATGGATTGGGCAACCTGAATTCCAAGTTCGTTCGGTCAACGGTAGAATGAACGATGTCGGAATCGACGGCATCGAGATCAGGACGGGCAAACTGATAGTGATTGCTGTAACAGTTTACCGGAGCGACCGCCTGCTGTCCGGCGGTCGCATCGGTAATGGCTTACAGCAGTCACTATGAAACTGGACCTCGCGGAGACGTTCGCGCCGGCACAGGGCGAGGACCCGGACAAGAACACCGAAGACCCGTGGCTACGCCAATCCCCGGGGCCTACGACAACTCGGCCACGCCACAGGCTGACACGGTCCCGTCGGCCACATCGCGGAGGTCCCCGTCCTCGGTGACGAGCGTCGCCGCCAGCGTGTCGGCACAGACGAAGTAGGCAGCGTCGTAGAAGGTCACGTCCATCTCTGTTGCCACTCTCGCCACGTCACCCATCCCAAGGTCGGGGAGTTCGTGAACCACCAGTTCGGACCGCAAGTTCCCGAGTACGTTGGCGAGTCGATCCTGCTCGGCCGCGTCGAGGCGGCCCTGGAGGTGGTGGGCCTTCCAGAGGACGTTCCCGGCCTCGTAGAACGTCAAATCGAGGACGTGCTCGTCGAAGACGAGATCGACATCCGGCCCGCCCTCGTCCAGTAGCAGGGCCATCAGGCTACTCGTATCGAAGACGTAGGGCATCACCGCTCCTCCCGGTCGGCCCGCACGATGTCTGCAATCTCGTCGGGAGTGGGTGGTTGCTCGATCGACGAGCGGAGTTCGCGCACCCGCTCTCGCAACTCCTCGCGTCGTCGCTTTCGGATCTCCGCTTCCAGTGCCTCGCGGATGATCTCGCTCACGTTCACTCCCTCCTCGTCGAGTTCGCTCTTCAGGTCGTCGGGAATCTTGGCCGAAACTGTCGTAGTCACATGTGTAATACAATTCTGTAACACAAAGTAGTTTTCTTTTGTCGTTATACGGGGGTGAGTGAACGAGTCGGATCGTTCGGTCCCAAACCTACAGGGGTCTCGCCGAGGAAGCGATCGGTATGCCAGACACCTACCGCGTCTCGATCAAGCAGTCGGTATTCCAATCGACCGGGCTCAGCGAGGAGGAGTACGGCGACAGCACCCTCAAATTCCAGGACGAATCGGCGGCCGAAACGTGGGTCGACGAAACGAACGAGGAGTTATCCAGCTACGGGCAACTCGTCCTCCATACGGCCCATCCCAACGACAAATCCGGCGTCGACGCGTATCTCATCTACAAGGACCAGCCCGTCTGGACGACCGAGGACTGAGCGAAGGCGGGGTTAGCACGTTCAGCCAGTGTAGGCACAGACGCCCGAGCGCGGCGAGTTCACCACCGGGAGGAAGGCGGGGCGATCGCACTCCCCGTCGTGGTCGTCGGCACAGTCCGCACACAGGCGGGCGTCGGGTCCGCGCTCCCACAGGCAGGTCTGGCAGATTTCGACTGCCGGCGCGCCGCAGTCGCCACACTCGCGTTCCGGGGGCTCGTTGCGGGTCAGGAGTGCGATGCCCTCGTGGCCTGTCGCGACGTCGTTTCCGCTCACCCCGGCGAAGTCCGACAGGTCCCAGCGGCCGGTTTCGACGGCCCGGACTTCGAGTGCAGTCGTCGAGCCGAAGTCGTACTCGTAGCCGAACTCGTCGTCGGACGCGCTCGCGAGGACCGACTCGAGTGTGACGTCCATCGGCCGGCGCGAGACGCCGAACCCTATCGTCGGTTCGTCCTCGGAGTACGGGCGCTCGTAGCGGACACCCCCGACGTCGAATGCGCTCAGGTGGCCACAGCACTCGAGCCAGAGGTCACGCAGGAACGCGTCCAGCGCCGCCAGTTCCGCCCGCTGGTCGACGGCGACGTGGATCCAGTAGTCGCTCCGGTGTTCGCCCGCAATCCGCAAAATTGCCAGCGAGTTACCTCCGGATTCGCTCTCGGGCAGACACGACCGGAGGTGTCTCGTCATGCCGCGTTTCGTGTACGTCTCGCCACACAGGAAACACTTCCCGTCAGTCATACCCGGGTTACCGGGGCGGACAAAGTAACTGTTGTGACCACGGCTTCTTCCCGGTCCCGGAATACTTTATGCCGTGTAGCGTCATGATTGTGTAACCGTGGTGTACAGCCCGCTGTCGGCGACGCTCGACGCACAGACCAGAACTGCCGAGGAATTTGCCGACGCGATCCGGAAAGGGCAGGTCGCGCCCGAGCGTGCCGGCGAGATGGCGTCCGTCGAGGTCGGGGGGACGCCCGCAGAGGTCGTCTACGAGGAGAACAAGCTCGAACTGCTCCACTACGAGCCACAGACCGACGAGCAACACGACGTCCCCATGCTCGTGGCCTGGTCGCTGATCAACAGGCCGTACATCCTCGATCTGCAGCCCGACCGCAGCGTCGTCCGACAACTCCTCGATGGCGGCCACGACGTCTACATGATCAAGTGGAACGAACCCTCCCGGCTCGACCAGCACCTCGGGATGAGCGACTACGTGGACCGGTACATCGACAACTGCGTCGACGTCGTCCGCGACCGATCCGGACAGGATGCGATCAACCTCGTCGGCTACTGCATCGGCGGCGCGCTGACCGCGATGTACGCCGCACGCAACCCCGAGAAGATCAACGCGCTCGGACAGATCGCCGGCACGCTCTGTTTCGAGGGGACCGGCGGCGTCCTCGAACTGTGGGGCAACGACGCGTACTTCGACCCCGAGAGCGTGGTCGACCGCAACGGGAACGTCCCGGCCGACCTGCTCGCGGACATGTTCGCGATGATGGATCCCGTCGACAACAACCTCACGAAGTACGTCACCCTCTACGAGAAGCTGGAAAACAGGGAGTTTGTCGAGACCTTCGCCCGCATGGAGCGGTGGCTGGAGGAGGGCATCGACGTCGCCGGGACGACCTACGTCGAGTTCATGGAGAAGATCTACCAGAACAACCAGCTCCACCGCAACGAACTCGAACTGGACGGCGAGCCGGTCGACCTCGAGAACATCGACATGCCCGTCCTCCAGGTCGTTGGGGAGTACGACGACCTCGTTCCGTCGGAGGCGTCCACCCCGTTCAACGACGCCGTCGGGAGCGACGACACCGAGATAATCGAGTTCCCGACCGGTCACATCGGAATCTCCGTCTCGTCGAGTTCCCACGACGAGTACTGGCCCCGCGTCGCGGGATGGTTCGCCCAGATGTAGGCTCGCCGGCGGGGAGCACAATTCACTTTGGCTTCGCTCCCGAAGCCGGAATATGGCACTTCAGGCGCGGGATCGGGTGCGCGAACTCACCGCAGTTCTCTCCATCGTCTCGATCGCGCTGGTTGTCGGGGCCGTCCAGGGTGTCCTTCCGGGCGGTGTCCTCCCCAGGCACCCCGCGCTCGTCGGGGCCGTTCCGCACCTGAACGCGCTGATAAGCGTCGCCGCAATCGGGACTATCCTGTACGGCCTCTACAGCATCCGGCAGGGCCGGACTCGTCGCCACCGCGGCGCGATGCTCGCAAGTCTCGGGCTCTTTGTCTCCTTTCTGGTGCTCTATCTCTACCGCGTCTCGCTGGAAGGCCCCGCCGAGTTCCCCGGCCCGGAGTCCGTCTACCAGTTCGTCTACCTCCCCACGCTCGGAGTCCACATAGCCCTCGCAATCGTCTGTATCCCGCTTCTGTACTACGTGCTCTTGCTCGCAGCGACACACGACATCGCGGAGTTGCCGGAGACGCGACACCCGACCGTGGGAAAGGTTGCCGCGACGCTGTGGCTCGTCTCCTTCACGCTGGGTATCGTTGTCTATCTGATGCTGTATATCGTGTACTGAGGCCGATGGCGCTGGCTCGAAAGCGGTGCAGTCCCTCGACTTCCCCCAGGCTTATATCGGCAGGTTCTGTACCCCTCAGCGGTATGTCGTCGGAGCTGCCGGAGTCGCTGGTCGGGGGATGGTGGCGCTATCTCGTCAGCGTGATCGGGATGCTCCTGTTTACCGTCGGGGTCGGATCGGTTCTCATCGACGGCCGGCTGACCGGCGAGGAGTCGCTCCAGATATCGGCGCTTGCCGTCCTCTCCGTTCCCCTGATCGCTCTCGGAGCGCGTATCGCCCTGGACATCGACGAGGGGGCTGACGCGGTCCGCGTGCTCGCGTGGATGAGCGGCGGCGTGCTCGTGCTGGCGCCGCTGGGCGCGTGGTTTCAGGTCGCCGTCCCGACCGCCGGTAGCGACTTCGAGGTCGCGCTCCTGTTCCTGTCGGCACTCGCCGCCGGAGCGCTCTTTGGGTCCGTGGTGGGCTACTACGACGTCCGGGTCCGCAGGCTGGTCGAGCGCGCCAGCCGTGAGGAAGCCCGCCGCGAGTTCCTCAACGAACAGCAGGACGCGCTCTCGGCGCTGAACAGCATCCTCCGCCACCAGATCCTCAACGACCTCAACGCGATTAGCGGTCACGCGGAACTCATCCGGGATGGCCGCATCGATCCCGACACGGCTGCGGAAACCATCGAGGATCACTGCAGTCACGTAGACGACATCGTCTCCCGCATCGAGAGCGTCGTCGACGCCCTCACGCTCGTCACGACGACGCGCGAGATCTCGGTCGACGAGGCCGTCGAGCGCGCCATCCAGACCCTCCGGGAGGATCACCCCGACGCGTCGATCGAAGTCGAGGGCGACACCGGCGCGTCGGCCATGGCCGACGACCTCCTCTATCTCGCGCTCTACGAGGTGCTCGACAACGCCGTCGTCCACGGCGAGCCGCCGGTGACCGTGACCATCGACGCCGGGTCCGATGAGATCACCGTCGCGGTCACCGACGTCGGATCGGGCGTCGACGTCTCCCCGCGTGACGCGCTCTTCGAGCCGAACACCCGCGGATCGGAGAGCGACGGCGACGGTCTCGGTCTGTTTCTCGCCTCCCTCATCCTCGACCGCTACGACGGCGACATCCGGCTGACCGGGACGGCGACCTTCGAACTGCGGATTGCCGCCGACGGGATCGAGGTTTGAGGCGGGCCACAGCTCAATGTGAGTCTGTGTCTGCAAGTCACGTCATCGAAACAGAAACTCCGCACCCGGAACGGATACCCCGCGCCGCCGGGCACGGGGTAACATTCACGCGGTTCGACGCCGTAGTCCGGGCCATGGCTTCGATTCCAGAGGTCCCGCTGGCGGAACTCTGTCAGACGGCCGAGCCAGCGACGCTGATGGCCTTCGTCGGGGACCTCTACGAAGCTCGCGGGTTGACCGTCGATCGACAGGGGGACCGGCGGCTCGTCGTCTCGGACGGCGACCGGAAAACGCGCCTGGCAGTCGGCCACTCGGCCGAGGACCTCGAATCCGGTCTCGTCACGTGGGCCGATACCGTCGTCGTCACAGACGGAACCGACACAGTCGACGGGGACGTGGACGTCATCGGCCCGACCGACCTCCACGAGCAACTCGCGTACGCGATCGAGCGGCCGGTCGCGCGCGGGCTGCTCCGGTCGCACTTCGGGTGGTCGCCCCCGGAGTCGACGGGTTCCCAGGACCCAGACAACGACATCGCCCCAGCGGGTCACAGCTCGTCGAGGCCATTTGCCGGGCGGTCACGGATCCTCCTCGCGGTGGTGCTGGTTCTTGCCGTCGCGGGGGGTGTCACCGTCGCGGTGGCCGATCAGATCGGTGGTGGGGAACAGCCCGTAGAGGCCGCCGACGGAGGAGCAGAGCTGTCGACGCCGACGCCGACTGACGTCGCTACGGCGGCCGAAGGGGCGTCACCGACCCCAACGGAGCAGACGGCGACACCGGCAGCCGAGGGAGGCAGCGAGCAGGAGGGTGAGCAGTTCGTGAATCTCCCGCCAGGCGTCGATCAGTCGGGGACAATCGACAACAGACAGCTCTCGAATGCACAGGAATCGCTGCTCGCGAACCGGTCCTACCGGCTGTCGGTCACCTACCAAGAGTTCGTCGGGGGCGAGCCGACGGGCCTGCACACCGAGACACTCCAGGTCGAGAACGCGACGCGATACAGGGGCAGTGTCTCACACCGCGGCAGACTGCGGACGTCACCGTTCTCGGTAGTCGAGAAAGACGTCTACGCCGACGGGAGCGTCCGGTACGAGCGGGTCAACGAATCCGACGTCGAGCAGACGGTCCTGCTGTCGTACGACCGGTTTGCCGACGACTACGCGCTGTACCTGCTGTGGTTTCTCGACGTTCGAGACTCGTCTATCGTCGACCAGCAGTCGACAGGCGGGACGACAACCACCTTCCTCGCAACCGACGAGAATCCCGAGCCGACCATCAAGAACACAACCGGCAGCGTCGTCGTGACCCAGGAAGGCCTCATCAAGCGTGCCCGGTGGGCGTACGACATCTCCGGGACGCCAGCCGGTGACGACAACGTCAGCGTGGTCTTCGAGTTGCGGATCTCGGACGTCGGGGAGACGACAGTCAGTGAGCCGGACTGGATGAACGCGACTGCGGACGACTGAACGCATGCTCCGTACCGCTGTGGCAACGGCCAGTCAGTCGCCGGCACCTGCTGCTGAGTCGATCCCGTTCCGGGCAATCTCGCGATCGTGCTCCTCGCCCTCGATGTCGTAGGGGTATTCGCCGGTCACACAGCCGAGACAGAGATCGGCATCCCCCTTTCCGAGCGCGTCGGTGATGGCCTCGATCGAGAGATACGAGAGCGAGTCGGCGTCGATGTGTTCGCGTATCTCCTCGACACTCCGGTCGGCGGCGACGAGCTCATCCCGGGTGGCCATGTCGATGCCGAGATAGCACGGCGCGACGATCGGCGGCGACCCGATGCGGACGTGGATCTCCTCGGCTCCGGCGTCCCGGAGCAACTCGACCAGCTGTGTCGAGGTGGTCCCGCGGACGATAGAGTCGTCGATGAGGGTCACGCTCCGGCCCTCGACTGTGGACTTGATCGGGTTCAGCTTCAGCCGGACCGCGCGCTCGCGCTCGTCCTGGGTGGGCATAATAAACGTGCGCCCGACGTAGCGGTTTTTCATCAGCCCCTCCGCGAACTCGGTGTCCGCACCCGCGTCGCTGGCCGCCTCCGCGTAGCCGGAGGCGAAGGCCCGCCCGGAGTCCGGGACCGGCATCACGACGTCAGTCTCGATGCCCGACTCGCCCCAGAGCTTCGCGCCCAGGTCGCGGCGCACCTCGTAGACGAGTTTGTCGTCGATCACCGAGTCCGGCCGCGAGAAGTAGACGTGTTCGAAAAAGCAGTGGGCGCTGTGTTCGCGCTCGACGAGCTGGTAGGTGTCGAACCCGGACCCGTCGGGCCGGAGGACGACGAGTTCGCCCGGGCTGACGTCCCGGACGAGTTCGCCGTCGAGCGTGTCGATTGCCGCCGACTCGGAGGCGATGACGTAGCCGTCGTCGACTTTTCCGATACAGAGCGGCCGGTTGCCCTGTGGGTCGCGCACGCCGAGTACCGTCTCGTCGTGCATGATTGTAAGCGAGTACGAGCCGTGGATGCGGGTCATCGTCGACTTCACGGCCCGGACGAGGTCCTCCTCGAGCAGGTTGCGCGCGAGGTCGTGGGCGATGACCTCGGTGTCGCCGGTCGACGTGAAGGCGTGTCCCAGCGCGGCGAGTTCCTCGCGAATCTCCCCGGTGTTGACGAGGTTGCCGTTGTGTGCAAGCCCCAGCGAGCCGCTCTTGAACGAGACCGAGAAGGGCTGTGCACAGCACTCGTTGACGCCGCCTGCGGTGGGGTAGCGGACGTGGCCGATGCCGTTGGTTCCGTTCAGCGATTCGAGATCAGCGGGGCCAAAGGCGTCGCCGACCAGCCCCATCTCGACGTGTTCGTGTTGCTGGAAGCCGTCGTGCGTGACGATGCCCGCGGATTCCTGGCCGCGGTGCTGGAGGGCGTAGAGAGAGTAGTAGAGCGGGCGGGCGGCGTCGCGCCCCGCGAGGGAAACGCCGACGACGCCGCACTTCTCTTGCATCTTACTCGCTGGCTTTGCTTTCCCAGGCGTAGTCGCGGCGCTTTGCCGACTTGCCGAATCCGCACGACGAGCAGACCTTCTTCTTCACGTGATACGACTTCTCGCCACAGCGCCGACACTTGACGTGTGTCGTGACGTTCTTTTGGCCCTGGCTCGGGGTTCCTGAACCAGTCATGGACGTATCGACACGACGTTATCGCCGCGTATAATCGTTGTGTCTTCGCCCTCCTCGACGACGAGATTCATGTGCTGATCGTAGCCGACGAGGATCCCCTCGTAGACTTCCCCACCCTTCAGGCGAACCGTCACCTCGCCCCCGACCGAGGACTCCAGCATGTCGAGCGGTCTCTTCTCGCGGTCACTCATACCCAAAGGGGCCGGCGACGGGCGCTTAAACGTACCGGCTCCAGACCGCGTCGCAGCCCCCTTGCCGTCAGATGTCGACTGCGAACTCGTACTCGTGTGCACTCGCCGCGAACTCCCCGAGCAGATCGGCCGCCGCGTCGAGGTCACCGAGGTCGAGCACCTCGACTGGCGTGTGCATGTAGCGGTTCGGCACGCCCAGATTCAGCGACGGAATCCCGCCCCTGGAGGTGTAGAAGGCGTCGGCGTCCGTTCCGGTTCGGCTCCCCGCGGCCTGCAACTGGACGTCGACCGCCGCCGCGCCGGCCGCCTCCCGGACTGCCTCGACGACTGTGGGGTGGTTCGCGCTCCCCCGGGCGACGACCGGCCCGGCGCCGAGTTCGACGCCCGTTTCCCGGTCGCCCGGTGTCCCCGGCGCGTCGGTGGCGTGCGTGACGTCCGTCGCCACGACCGCGTCGGGTGCGAGGTCGAACCCGACCATCTTCGCACCCTGCAAGCCGAGTTCCTCCTGGACCGTCGAGACGGCGTACACCGTCGCCTCCGGATCCGACTCGGCTGCGCGGCGCAGCCCCTCCGCCGCCGCCCAGATGCCGATGCGGTTGTCTAGACCGCGTGCGGCGATGCGGCCGTTCTCCAGTTCGGAGACGGTCTGGTCGAAGGTGATCGGGTCGCCGCGCTCGACCAGCTCGTTGGCTTCCTCGGCGTCGTCGACGCCAATGTCGACGTGCTGTTCGGTGATGTCGTCGACCGAGTCGTCGTCGCGGTCGCGCAGGTGGATGGCCGCCTGACCGACGACGCCCGGTACCGGCCCGTCGTCGGTGTGGACCCGGACGTGTTGGCCCCTCGAGACGGTGCGGTCCGAACCGCCGATGGCCGTCATCCGGATTGCGCCGCTGTCCTCGATGTCCCGCACCATGAACCCGATCTCGTCGCCGTGCCCCGCCAGCGCAATCGCGGGTTCGCCCCCCTCCACGACGGCGACTGCGTTCCCGTAGTCGTCTGTCCGCACCTCGTCTGCGAACTCCCCGACGTACTCGACCCAGCGGCGCTGTCCCGCGGTCTCGAAGCCCGACGGCGTCGCAGTGTCGAGCAGGTCGTCGAGGAACTCTCTGTGTGACTGGTCCATA
>JAZKRS010000085.1:0-9739 GCA_036626435.1 Haloarculaceae archaeon
TCTCTCCGGAGTCAGCCCATCCCCGGCGGCGGCCCCCGGTCACGCGGATCGTCTTCGTCGTACTCGACGTCGCCCATCTCCTTGCGCCGTTCCTCCAGGGTCCGGATCTCCCGCAGGTAGTACACCGCCCCGCCGACGCCGGCGACGGCGACGAGGGCGAACAGAGCCGTGAACAACAGGAGGTCACGCTGGAGGTAGTACCTGACCGTGACGGCCCCACCAGTGACCTCGTCCCACCTGACCGTCATCCGGTCGCCCTCGACCGTCGTCGTGTACCCGCCGGGGCTGGCCTGGGAGAGCAGCGGGACGCCGATGCGGGCGGATGGGGGCATCGTCACCTCGTAGGAGCCCTCGACGAACGCGGGCGAGCTGAACCGCTTGCCGCTCCGACTTGCCGAGTAGGCGACGGTGCCATTCTCGGCCGGGAGGGTGAGGACGGTCTCGTCCTGTGTGCGCGACGCAGAGAGGTTGGCCTGGCTCGCGTTGACGACCGTGCCGTTCTCGTACCGGAACCTGAGGGCTTCGAGGGGGACCGGACTCTCGGACCCGAGTTCGTCCCGCCGCCAGACCGACAGCTCCGTCTGGTTGGTGATCTCGACGACAGCCGTGTACGACGACCGGGAGAGGTTGAACGACGTCGTCGCGTTGGTGTCCCAGTCGTAGGTGGCCTCGCCGGTCAGATCTTCCTCGGGGATTTCGGAGGGGCCAAGACAGCCCGCCAGAGCGAGGACACCGAGCAGTGCCAGGAATGCGAGGGCGCGCCTGTTCATGGGACGACAGCGAGGAGTTCGGAGGGGAGGTACTCCCCGATGCTCGCGAGCAGCCCCGGCGGATCGGTGCCCTCGCCGCAGACGACACTCTGTTCGAGCAGGCCGAGGCGCTCGACCGTGACGATGTCCTCCGCGTGGCCGGCGCGGTTGACGGTCGCCCGGACCTCCGAGCGCGTCGCGCTGTTGACGTTGACGCGGCCGGACCCGCGCGTCCACTCGTAGAGGCGGTCCCGTTCCACGTCGGCCAGCCGCGGCGGGTCGCCGGCCACGAACCGGAGCGGGACGTGCTGGACGAGCCCAAAGCGGGTGCGGATCTGGGCGGGCGTGCCCTGCCCGAGCCCGAGACTGTCGGCGGGGATCCGGACCTCCCGGCCCGCGTCGAGGACGAACCCGTCCTCGTCCCACGCTTTCAGGGTTCCGACGTGGACCGCGCCGTCTTCGAGGTGGGGCGTGACCTCGCCCCACTCCTCGCGGAGCAGGTTCCGGGCGACCGTTGCGTCCGGCCCGTCGACGGTCACGGAGGGGAACCCGTCCTCGCGGATCCCGACATCACGGGAGACCTCGAGGCCTTCGAGGGCGTCGTCGACCATCGATTCCAGGCCAGACAGCGCGCGCTCGCGGGCGTCGCCGGCCACGTAGACCTTGGTTGCGAGTACGACCATCAGACTTCGATCTCGGCCGACTTGACGTTGAGTTCTTCCCGGAGCGCCTCGATTCGCTCGTTCATCGACTGTACCAGCCGGGTGTTCTCCATCGCATTGAGAGCCGACCCACACTGGGGGCACTCGAACCCGACGTCCATCGCCTCGCCGAACTCGAAGCGGATTCCGCAGTTCTCACAGAGGTAGAACTCGTTTTGCTGTTCGTACTCCCGGCGGGTTTCGAGCGCCCCGAGCAGCCGGTACATCTCCTCTTCGAGCTGTTCGGGGATGTTCCCGTACTCGAAGGTCCAGAGGTAGGTGAGCCACCCCGAGTCCTCGTCGCGCAGGCGCCGATAGCTGGCCAGGTCGTTCTCGTAGAGGATAAAGAGAGCCCGGCGCACGTCGTTGAGTTCGAGCCCGAGTTCCTCGGCGAGTTCCTCGTCGGTGACCTCACCGTCCGGCGGCGCCGCCGCCACGGGCATCCCCTTCGGCCCGACGAGCTCGTGGAGGTACTTCTGTATGACGGGGTCCTCCAGCAGTTCCTCAAAAGCCATTGTCGTACGTACCGGGGTCACGGGGTTAAAAGCATCGGGTCGGGCGGGCCACCTCCCGGCACACAAGCTTTTCACCGCTCCCCGGAGAGGTACCTCTCATGGTCGATCTCATGCCAGTCGTGCTCGTGCTCGGAGGAGGGGTGTTGCTCTTTGCGGGGGCCGCGCTGTCGGTGTACGGCGTCGCGCTGCTCGGGGTGGTACTCGGTGGGGGCGGCGGCTACCTGTTCGCCCCGACAGTCGGGGGGGCACTCGGGTTCGAGGGGATCGTCGCGGTCGTGGCAGCCACCGCAGTCGGCGCCGTCGCGGGCGTGGTCGTGACGTACCTGTTGCTCTCCGTGGCCGTTGCCATGGTCAGCTTCGTCGTCGGCACGTACGTCGGCCTCGTCGCGATCGTCCCTCTGCTCACCGGCGGGGCGGGGCTGCTTGCCTACCCGGCCGCGATACTCGTCGGCATGGTCGCGGCGTTCGCCGGCTCGGTGCTGACCCGGACGACGATGACCCTCGTCACCTCCTTCGTGGGTGCGACACTCGTCTCTCGGTCGATCACGATCGCGGACTTCGAGGCCGCACAGAGCCAGTTCGCCCTCGAGCCGCTGCTGTTCGATCTCCTATCCCCGATCTTTCTCGCGCTGTTTGCGCTGGGCGTCCTGTCGCAGTTCGGCCTGTTCAAGGTCGGCTACGTGACGAAGATCGTCTCGCTGTTGCCTGGTGCAAGCGTCTTTCGTGATCAGACAGAGCGGAGCTGACAGCCCTCACCCGCTGCTAGGCAGCTCCTGGAACAGTACGTCATAGTCGTCGCCAAAGTCCGCGACGACGGTGTCGGCTTTCTCCCGGAGATCGTCGACGCGGCGGACCATCTCCTGATACTCCGTGTTCTCGCGGAGTTCCGACGGGCTCTTTTCAGTCTCCAGCGTCGCCTTCTTCGACGTGAGCGCGAAGTACTCCTGGACTGTGTCGCTGTACTCCTCTCGGTCCTGCATTTTCTCGACGGCGTCGACAAGATCATCGCGCATCACCGGCTTGGTCAGGTAGTCGTCGAAGGCCATGTCGACGATGTCGAAGTCGGGATCGACGGCGGTAACCATCACAACACGGCAGTCATGTGCCCAGTCACGGATGCGCTGGAGGACTTCGTCGCCCGACTTGTCCGGCATCTGCCGGTCCAGAAACACGAGGTCGACGACGTCGTCGATCTTCTCGAGGGCCTCGGTCCCATTGTACGCTGTCCGAACGTCGTGGTCAGTCTCCAGCCACGTCGTATACAGGTCTGCGATATCTTCCTCGTCGTCGACAACCAGGATCGTTCGTTTGTCTGTCATGGATGGGTCAGTTTGTCCGCGTTCGTCTCTTCACCGCGGGGCACAGTCGGAGTGTTGTACGAGAGGGATAATTAAAGCCACCCTCAAATTATCACATTTGATTTTTCAAACGGGCCAATCGCTCGGCACCTGGCTCGAAGATGGCGCGACCGCCGGAACAGTCATCTGGTACGGCTCCGTACCCGGGTCGTATGACCGGCGAGTCCGGGGGGCCCGGCGCCATCCGCTCGCTCACAGTCACCGGCGAGGACGTGGTCGCCGCCGTGGAGACGAACCGCACGACCGACCGCGAGGCGGTGTTGCGGGTCACTCCCCCGTTCAGCGGCCGGATGCGCGCCAGACTCCACATCGTCTCCGCGTCGGGACCGGACGGGGCGCCACGGCCCGTCAATGTCGACCCGGAGACACTCATCGACCCCGACGTCCCGCCGTACCCGCGGCCATCGGACACCGAGGACGCGATCCGGGCCGACCCCGGCGAGGCGTACACCGTCGAGCGCCACCGCGAGTATCACGCCGACGCCGTCGGCGCGTGGCGCGAGGGGATCCGGGACGCCATCCGCGAGCGTGCCACCATCGACACGCCCGCGGGGCCGACCGACGTCGACATCTACGTCCTCGGGTAATGCCGAGGCTCTCAGCGGGCGCAATAAAACTTTTGGACCCGTCTCAGCCAGTCGTAAAATATCGGTCGCTACCGCCCGTTCCGTGAAATAGGCTGAAACTGTTCGAAGGCTCTCGCGGTTATATGTGGGTACGTGTTCATGGGTGTGACAGAGGTGCCCCACATGTCGAGTCCCTCCATCACTGACCTGCCGTCCGCCCCCACGGACGTCGACGACGGATCGCTAGTCCAGGCGATCGTGACGCCGCTGCACCGGCTCGCCTTCTGGGCGGCCATCGCCCTCCCCTTCCTCCATCTCCCGTTGCTCGTCTCGGGGTTGGATTCGGAGACCAGGATACTCGCCTTCGTCGCACTGCTCGCGTGTAACGTCCTCGCCCTCCTGGTCGGCCACCCCGACCGCGTCGGGTGACACCGGGCTGTTCGTGGCGGGCGAAAATCCGCCAGGATTTTGATCCGGCAGTATCAGAAGAGCCCTTCGACGACGCTGACAATCCCGTTCCCGACTTCGACCAGCGCGCACTCGCCCGGATCGCTGCCGATCAGACACTCGGCGCTCGCAGCCGTTCCCTCGTCCAGACGCACTTCGACGCGATAGACAGCACGTTCGAGACGGGTTTCGATGCTGACAGTCTCCAGCGGCGCTACGGAGATGGTCCGGTTGAAGGCGAACTCGCCGTGGTGGGTCACGAATCTGACCCGCAGGTTGTGGGTCTCGGAGCTATCGTGGTTCCGGACGACGAGGCTCTCGTCGCTGGTCGCGCGCGCGCCGACGCTCTCTGTGGGTGTCGAGCCCGATTTGGAATCGCCTTCGTACTGGTGGATTGGCATAGTCGAAGGATGCGTCCCCGGGCACGTATAAGGCGAGTGCCTGTTGCTGAGCCTGAAACACCGGCATCTCCCCCGTCGACCGGGTTCACTCCTCGACGGCCCCGTCCACGAGCGCGTGGCCCGCAGCGAGCAACTCGTCAGCTCGCTGCGGGTCGCGGGCCTGGGCAGTGAGCCGGACGAGGGGTTCGGTCCCGCTGGCACGGACGAGCAACCACCCGTCGCCAGTTTCGATCCGGACGCCGTCCCTCCGGTCGATGTTGTCGTATCGCTCGTCGGCGGCCACCCCGACCGACTCCATCACGGCGGCCTTGTCATCGACACCGCGGCTCTCCCGCCGGAGGGGGTACTGATCGATCGCTCCGGCGAGATTCGAGAGTGCGCCCCGCCGGGCGACCAGCGCGACGAGCTTCGCGGCGGCGAGCGTCCCATCAGGACAGAGCGTCTCCGCCGGCCAGATCCACGCGCCGCTCGGCTCGCCGCCGAAGACGACGTCGTTTTCGCGTGCGTGCTCGGCGACGAAGACGTCCCCCACCCGCGTCCGGACGACCGAAGCCCCGACCCCTGCAAGGGCGTCGTCGACCGCGAGGCTCGTGTTGACCGGCGCGGCGACGCGATCGTCCGATCCGGCAGCCTCCCGGGCGAAAAGTGCCAGGAGGACGTCGCCGGGGACGAACGCCCCGCTGTCGTCGACCGCGAGCATCCGGTCGGCGTCGCCGTCGTGGGCGATCCCGAGATCAGCGCCCGTCTCGGTGACGACCGACCGGAGGATCCTGCAGTGGTCCGGAGTGGGCTCGCTGGGTCGCGCCGGGAAGCGGCCGTCGGGGCCCTCGTTGAGCGTCTCGACCGAACAGCCCGCCGCCCGGAGCGCGTCGACGGTAACTCCTCCCGCACCGTTGCCCACGTCGACCACGACACAGAGGTCCTCGGAGACGTCGACGGCGTCGCCGACCGCACTTGCGTGTCGCGCCCGCGCGCCCTCCCAGCGGCGGCGGTCGCCGACGGCGTCCCAGCCGGCCGGATCGAAGGCGCCGGCCGCGAGGAGCTCCGAGATTCGCTCGCGACGATCCTCGTCGAAGGCCATCCCGGATGGTGTCCACAGCTTGATCCCGTTATCGGCGGGCGGATTGTGGGATGCGGTGACAGAGACGCCCGCGTCGGCGTCCTGCCAGGCGACACTCCGGGCGACCGTCGGCGTCGCGGCCAGCCCCAGGTCGACGACGTCACCGCCACACTCCCGGACACCGGCCGCGAGTGCGTCCGTCAGCAGGTCGCCGGTCAGCCGCGGGTCCCGCCCGATCACGACCCGACTAGCCCCGTCAACCGCGAGCGCCCGCCCGATGTCGAGCGCCAGCGCCGCCGTCACGTCCGATCCGAACGAGCCACGGATGCCGCTAGTTCCGAACACACCGGAAGTCTCGTCGGAGAGGTACTAAGTCTTCACCGAAGTCGCCAGTGTCAGCTATCCGAGCCGTTCCCGCGCCCGGGCCAGGGCCCCCTCGTCGCCCTCGCGGAGATACGCGGAGAGTGCGCGGAGCACACGGACGATCCGTTCGGCCTCGATGGAATCGACGTCGCCGTCGAGAGCCTCGATGCGCTTTCGTCGCGCCCGGAGCGCGGAGAGTACCTCAGTGACGGGCGGGTCGGGATCGGTGACCAGCCGGCGGATATCCGAGACGTATCGCCGGGCTGCGGCGGCGACTGCCAGGCCCCGCTCGGCCCGGAGCGCGTCGGGAACCGCATCCGGCGGCGGCCGCTCGTCGCTGTCAGCCCCGCGGAGCAGCCGCAGGAAGTACAGCTCCTCCTCGTCGGTCACGCGCAGCGACCGGGAGAGCGTGGCCCCGACCTGCCGGAGTTCCACGGCGGCGAGGTACGTCTCCGAGAGTGGCTGCAATTCGCCGGCGTGGACGAACCCGGCTCTGCGGGCGTACTCGCCTGCGGCCTCGGACGCGCGCTCGGCGACCTCCCGAAGCGGTTCGTCGTCGGCGGCGCTCCGTGCCGGGGCGAGATTGAGCGTCACCGGCCCGGCCGTGTGCTCCGCGCGCTCGCCGACGCCCGTGCTGTGGATGCTGCCACACTCCGGACAGTTGATGCTCCCTGTCTCGTAGTACGACCAGTGAGCGCCACAGGACTGACACTCGCGCTCGCCACGAACTTTCATGCCCCCTCTACACCCTCGATTTAAATGAATGTTTTTCGGACGACAGGAAATAGCACGACGCGAGTGATTTCGGCTGACTGAAACGTCCAGTCGTTACGTTTAAGTTCTTACCTCCAGTTGTCTCAAACGACGCTTCGCTTGGAGGGCCGAAGCGTCAGCGGGGACCAATTCAGGGCGGCAAGCGTTCGCGCGGATTTCCCGCGCGATTCGCTTTCCTTTCCGTTTTGATACGTCTTCCAGTACCGACCCCGGCACCGAATGTTCTCTTTCCAATTCGGACAGACGACTCATCTATCGACTTACTGAGTACTCTGGATAGGTCGCGAATGTCACACGAGTGGCACAGATTCACTTCCCGGGTAGAACTGGGAATGCGCCACAACCGCGCCAGTTGTGGGCGAAGGCAGGGACGACACCGGTTCGCTATATCATATCTGACAGTCGCATACAGACAGTCGAGTCCGGGACGTATCCGGGACGAAATATTTAATATATATAAACAATAAGTACGCAATAGAACTTACAGATGTACGACCTGACAGGCTTTCAGCGTGACCTGTTGTACGTGATTGCCGGGAAGGATGAACCACACGGGCTGGCGATCAAGGAGGAACTGGAACAGTACTACGAGAAGGAGATCCATCACGGGCGGCTGTATCCGAACCTCGACACGTTGGTCGACAAGGGGCTCGTGGAGAAGGGCCAGCGCGACCGGCGGACCAACTTCTACAGTCTGACCCGGCGAGGTCGCCGCGAGATCGAGGCACGTCGCGAGTGGGAAGACAACTACGTCGACACCTAGATGGTCTCGGCGCGGTCGGCAATCGCCCTCGTCGGCTTTCTCGTCAGTCTCGCTCTCAGCGTCGCCCTCTGGTTTTGGTTCGAGATCCCGGCCTTTCTGATCGTGGTTCCGTTCGTCCCATTTCTGTTCCGCCGCGAGGACCGTCCCCCTGTGCGGGAATGCCCTGTCTGTGGGTTCCGGACCCGCGACGAGGACTATACTGGCGGACGGAAGCCCTGATAGATGTTCGCCGGTCACGGTTGCGGCGAACTCTATCAACCGTTCCGTCCGTCAGTATACAACTACTGTCCGCGGGACGGCCACCGGCTGGAACAGTAGAGCGCCGCGGCGAAGATTCCCCAGATCAGCACCTCGACGTAAAACGACGGCGTCCCCAGGTAGTGGACTGCGAACTCGACTGGCGGGAGGGTGACTGCGGGCGTGTACTCGACGACTGGCCACGCGAGAAAGCGCACGTCCGCCGGGCGCGCGTTGACGATCACGTGAGTGGCGTCGAGAGCAAGATGCGAGGCCCAGCCGAGCCAGACAGTGACGGCCGCTCTCCCGAGGGCGAGCACGACGATCGCCCCGGCGAGTGCCAGAAGCGAGTGTCCGGCCGAGTGATAGAGGCCATAGAAACCCGTCATCGACACCGACTTGTCCACGACATCGGGCAGCGCCGCTCCGCCGACCGCCCAGTACGGGGAGCGGTCCCACCGGAGCGTGAGGAGGTACCCGGCGACGAGGTGGGTCGGAAAGAGCATCGGCGTCTCTGGTAGAGCGTGGTCCGCGAGCGACAAGAGTGTTACAGTCCGAATCCGAACAGCCGGTTGGCGACGACCATCGCGGCTGCGACGACGAGTAGAACGACGAGGACGCTCATCGCCAGCGGCCACCCGCCGACGTCCGCCAGAACGCCCGTGGCGACGTTGCCGACAGACCCCAGCAGGACGAACGTGGTCCGGACGAGGCCAAAGCCCGTCCCGCGCTCGTCGTCGCCGAACTCGCGCATGAACCGCGACTGGATGACCCCTCCCCACGTCAGCCCGACGCCGACCAGGGGTGCCCCGATCGCCACGACGGCGATCCCACCGGGTATCAGCAGCGCGGCGAAGCCGGCCGCCGTCACGACGAAGGGGGCGACGAGGAAGTAATCGTGTCCGTAGGCGTCGCCGGCACGCCCGACCAGTGGCATCACGGCTGCGATGAGCACGAACGCGACGCCGGTGGCGAAGCTCGCCGTCTCGGTCGTCAGGCCGTGGTACTCCTGGAGGAAGGTTGGAAAAAAGGAGACGAACGACTGGAAGACGTACATCCCGACGATCCCGAGAACGGTCGTGAACGCGACTGGCGGGCGCGAGAGCAACTCGAAGATGGCACCCGGAACGAGGCGATCGCGGATGCGGACGCCGGGGCTGGCCGGCGGGGTCGACCCGACAGCCACCGCGGCGAAGACGAACGCGCCCGCTGCAGTCGCGGCACCGACGAGGATCCCGGCCCGCCAGCTGAACTGTGCGGCGACGAGGCTGGCCGTGACCGGGACGGCCAGCCCCGCGAGTGGCCCCCCGGCAGAGTGGACGCTGAAGGCCTGGCCGGTGTTCTCGAACCGCCGGTCGAGCAGCGCCGTCCCCGCCGCGAAGTACATCCCTGCGCCGCTCCCGAGAACGAGCGCCGCGAGCGCGAACCCGAGAAACGTCGGCGACCAAGCGACGAGGGCACCCCCGGCCGCTGTCAGACCGAGCGCGAGGAGGATGACCTGCCGCTCGCCGTACCGGTCCGCGACGACACCGCTCGGGAACTGGAAGCAGGCGTAGATCGCCCACATGAGCGTCAGGACGAGGCCGATCTCGCTCTTCGAGCGGCCGAACTCGGTTGCTATCGCCAGCACGAACGGGCTGATCGCGATGCGCGCGCCGAACTGGCCGAAGTTCGCGGCGACGGCGCTGCCCAGCACTGCGTACCGGTGGTTGACCTGCCGGCCCACGCCAAGAGTGAGAGGCGCCGGACTTTTACAAGCTGTTGAAGCGAATGCCACGGGGCTTGACCCCGTGGATGAAGCCGAC
>JAZKRS010000086.1:0-9592 GCA_036626435.1 Haloarculaceae archaeon
TCGTGGTTGTGGTACCCCGCGATCAACAGCATGGTCAACCCGACGATTCCGGCGACAACGGCGAGTGCGTACGCGCTCATCAGTTCGAGGCAGTAGGTCGACCCCGCACAGAGCGCGATAATCTCGAACTCCTCCTCGTGAGCGAACCCGAGCAGGAAGGCGAACCATGCAATCCCGAGAAGCCCCCGGTCGGCGGCCCCGTCGAGGTCGCCGTGTGAGTGCCCCCCGACGAACGGAACTGACCCCTTCAGTCGGGATACGAGGCCGTGATTCCCACCGTGGGAGTGGTCGTGAGCGCCATCGTGGTCATCATCGTGGCCCCCGTGAGAGTGCCCGTGGCGGTACTCCCGGATGCCGAGAATGACGAGGAGGGCGCCAGCCACGAGACTGACGGGCCCGCCGATCTGGACGCCATCGAGGATCGATACTGGCTCGTTGACCCGTGTCAGGTCGAAGTAGCCCTTTGCGTAGAAGAACACGGCCACCATCGCGATACTGCTGACGAGGTGGCCAATGCCGATGATGAGACTCGCCGCAAATCCGTACACCCACTTGTTCGTCTGATCGAGCGCGTACGAGGCGGCAACAGGCCACCCGTGACCCGGTTCGATACCGTGCACAGCCCCGAGCCCAACTGCCCCGATCAGCAGACTCGCCGCGTCTCCGTGTAGCATCGGAGTGTATCTCTGCGTAGCAGAGGAATAACCGTTGTTAATACCGAACCGGCCCACGCGTCATACGGGTGGCCGGCGCGTCGTGGCGAGGGCTGGGACGCGTGGCGCCAAACTCCTCGCTGGCGTCCAGTCGACGGTATCAGAACGCTTGTATTGGCTCGGCAAAAAAACGGGCCATGCGAACGAGCTTCAATATCCCGGACGAGGTTGTCGAGGAGTTCGACCAGATCTGGCAGGACGAAGGGCTCGACAATCGGTCACGGGCAGTCCGGGAAGCGATGCGGGAGTACATCGAAGCTCACTCGCGGCTTGAAGAGCTGACGGGTGACGTGGTCGCGCTCGTCGCCTTCGACTACCGGCACCACGACGTGATCGAAGAGCTCCACAGTGTCCAGCACCAGTATCAGGACGTGATCCTGAACACGAGCCATACCCACCACGGAGAGTGGTGTCTCGAATCACTGTTTTGCCGGGGCACCGTCAGGCGTGTTCGGGACCTGAGCTACAAGCTCCGTGACTTCGACGGGGTGTACCGGGTGAAGATCATGGTTATCCGCGACAGCGAATCCTAGAAGCTAGGCGATCAGCAACTCTTCGCCGCGCTCGACCCTGATCCGGCAGGGCGGGGTGATCTTGTTGTACGCGCGCCGGAACGCCTCCTTGACTTCCTCCGCCTGGTCGACCTCACACCAGGCGGTAAAGAGCTGTTCGCCGGACTGCATCCGTGCGGCGGTCCCGACGATCTTCCCAAAGGACTGTCGCATCCCGTCCGAGACGCGGTCGGCACCGGCACCGGTCGCCTGCTTGTTCTCGCGCAGGACCTGGTGGGGGAACTTCCGGAGGATCATCTTGTAGTTGCCCTCGCCGAACTCCTTGATAAGGTGGCGGTTGGCCGACAGTCGGGCAGCCTCCAGTGAGCCGTGACGAATCTGGACGGACTCCTCGACGACCAGCGAGATCTGGACCGGGTACTCCGCCGAGTCGGCGTCCTTGTTGCCCATCTTGTGCTGTGCGATCTTCGAGCCGGGGATGCCCGTGATGTACTCGCGTCGCGTGTACGCGGGCTTGTCGATGTCCCGGTACATCGAGGCTGGCTTGTCGGACATAATCTTGGGTGAGAAGAAGCCGACAGCGTATAAAAGGGCTTTGAAGCGCTCCAGCCGGTCACACGAAGTCGTCGTACGTCGGCCGGTCGTGCTCGCCGGGGAACCCGTCGACCGGAGCGGTCGTCTGGTCGCCACTCCCCATGTCCTTGACCGTCACCTCGTCGTTCTCGAGGTCCTGTTCGCCCACGATGACGACTGTCTCGGCGTTGATCGAGTCGGCGTACTCGAGTTGTGCACCGAAGCTCCGCCCGGAGACGTCGGACTCGACGACGTGTCCCTGCTCGCGCAACTCCCGGGCGACGCGTGCGGCCACGTCGCGGGTGTCGCCGACCTGCAGGACGTAGTAGTCCGTCGAGAGTTCCTCTTCGGGCCAGACGCCGGCGTGCTGACAGAGCAGAGACAGCGTCGCGTGGCCCAGCGCCACCCCGACGGCCGGGGTCGGCTGACCGCCGAAGCCCTCGATGAGGTCGTCGTAGCGCCCGCCCCCGAAGGTGGCGCGGGAGACGGCCCCGGTCGAGTCGAAGCACTCGAAGACGACGCCGGTGTAGTAGTCGAGCCCGCGGGCGGTCGTCAGGGAGAGCGTGCAGTACTCCCGGACGCCGAAGGCCGCCGTCGCGTCGAGGACAGCCTGCAGGTTCCCGACGGCGCGCTCGACGCGCTCGGTTCCGGCAAAGGCGGTCAGGTCGTCGAGGTCCTCTTCGGGTGTCTCCAGCAGTTCGTCGAATTCGGCGGCCTGGGCGTGGCTCAGGCCGGCCGCCTGCAGCAGGTCGAAGTACTCCTCGGCCTCGGTCTTGGCGCGCTTGTCGACGGCGCGGATCGCCTCGCGCGTGTCCACGTCGGCGTCGAACGCCTCGAGGAGGCCGCCGAGGATGTCGCGATGCGAGACACGGAACTCGAAGTCCTCGGCGGTCAGCCCGAGGCCGGTCAGTGATTCCGCTGCGACGGCGAGAATCTCGGCGTCCGCCGCCGGGTCCGAGGAGCCGAAAATGTCGACGTTTGTCTGATAGAACTCGCGGAACCGGCCCTGCTGGGGCTCCTCGTAGCGCCAGAACGGGCGCGTCGAGACCCACTTGACCGGCTTCGTGAGTTCCTGCTGCTTGTCGACGAACATCCGCGCGACGGTCGGGGTGAGTTCGGGTGTCAGCGCCACCTCGCGGCCACCCCGGTCCTCGAAGGCGTAGAGTTCCTCGACGATCTCCTCGCCGCTCTTGTCGACGTACATTTCGACGGGCTCCAGCGCGGGCGTCCCGACCTCGCGGAACCCGTAGCGCTTGGCGGTACCCTCGATCGTGTCCGTGGCCTGTCGCCGGGCCTGCATCTCCCCGGGATAGAAGTCGCGAAACCCCTTGATCCGGTCGTACATGTCCCCGGATTCGGGGAGGGCGCGCTTGAAAGCTTCTGTCCCGTGACGGCGACACCGGGAACACTGAAGTGATAGCCGGACGAAGGAAGGGTGTCATGCCCACCAGCACTGCCGAAGCGACGTGGACTGGAGCGCTCATGGACGGATCGGGCACGGTCACGCTCGGGAGCGGCGCCTACGAGGGTGCCTACTCCTTCGCGTCCCGCTTCGAGGACGGCGACGGCACGAACCCCGAAGAACTCATCGGCGCCGCCGAGGCGGGGTGTTACGCGATGGCCCTGGCGAACATGCTCGACGAGAATGGGTACAGCCCCGAGCGCATTCACGCCGAGGCGGAGGTCACGCTCGACGCCGACGCTCTCGAAGTCACGACCGTCGACCTGTCCGTCGAGGGGACAGTCCCGGACATCGACGCCGATGGGTTCGGGGAGTTCGCAGAGGAGGCCAAGAACGGTTGCCCCATCTCGAAGGCGCTTGCCGGCACCGACATCCAGATGACCGCCGAACTGCAGGGATAGGTCTGCGCTGTTCCCCTCCTCGCTGTGAGTGTCACCGGAGTGATGACTCCTCTGTCAGCCCGGTCACTCGCGACTGCGTGTGGGTCGGGAAGACGTCGGCGACGCGCCCCCGCCCGTGTTCGGCCGCGAGGAGCGCCCTGAGCTCGGCCTCGTAGTCCCCCTTCGGAATCTCCTCGCTGGGGCCAGTCTCGACGGTCAGGTGGGCATCGGCCAGCGCGTCGATCGCCTCGCGCCCGACTCCGGCGAGGGGTGCGAGGTGGGAGACGCCGTGGCGGTCCTCGATGCTCTGTGCGAGCGATCGTTCGACAGTTGGGACGCGGTCGTCACGGCGGGTCCCGTCCGCGACGGCGTCGAACCCCGATCCCGCAGCCCGCTCTATGGCGTGTTTGTGGACCCGCTGGATGCCGTGTCGAGGGTAACCGTCGGCGAGCATCCGTTCGACTGCCCCCTCGGCGACCGACCTGTCCAGATCGACGCGCTCGAAGGGCAAGCCGACCGTCCCGGCCGCACTGCGGGCGTGTTCGTAGTCGTCGGTGATTCCGAACGTTGCCCCCAGCAGCATCACGTCACAGACGGGATCGAGAAGAAGCGCGGCGAGCGTCGAGTCCGTCCCGCCGCTGTACAGCAGGCCGACCTCCATCTACCGGCGGCGGATGTCGAAGCTCTTCGAGTCGGGCGTCAGCTCGCGGAGGAGCTCCTTCATTTTCTCCTCGTCGATCTTGCCCTGGATGCGCCCGCTCTGGGCCAGAGCGATGATCTGCTGTTCGACCTTCTCGCCTGTCTCGGGCTTTGACATCTTGACCGTGTTCAGCCGCTTGCGGGCGCCGTCGGTGAGGTGTTGCCGGAGGATGGCCTTCTTCTGGGCCTCGGCCTGCTGGCGCTGGGCCTCCATGGCCTCCTCGTCTTGCCCCCCCTGCTGTTCCTTGAGCTGTTCCATTTTCTTGCGCCGGATCTCCTCGATTTCCTCGTCACTGGGTTCGCCGCTCATACCCCGGTGTTGTCGATTCGCGGGGAAAATGATTTCGGGAGACGTCAGGCGTAGCGTTCGAGTTCGGGGTCGTCGATGTCCTCGAGAACCTCGGTGGCGGTCTGATCGAGGAAGCTCTGGCCCTCGCCCGTGATGACGCGACCCTCACCCTCGGCCGTCTCGACGTACCCCGCTTCTTCGAGTTGCTGAAGTGCGGTCCGGATGATGTTTCCAGATCCCCCCGCCTTCTGTCGGGGGCGGACCTGATAGCGGTTCGAACCCTGCTTTGCGTTGCCGTATGCCGTGCGGAGGCTGCCGATGCCGACGGGGCCGTCGATAGCGACCTTCCGGAGGAGGCTGGCGGCCCGGCGCGTCCAGAAGTCATCCTGTTCGGGTGGCAGCTCACGGTCGGAACTCGTCTTCGTGTACTTGAGCCAGTCGGGCTCCTCGATTGCCGGTTCCTCCGCGAGCTTCCCGGCAGTCGCCTCGATGAGATCGGTGACGGGGGCGTCGTAGAGTGTCGTCATTGGCGCTTTCTTCCCGTCGCCGTCATTTAAGCGCGTCGTCTCGAAGGCGGTCACTTCCGCGCCCGGTTGCCCAGCACAGTCGCAGCACCGCCGCCGAACAGCGTCGGCAGCCAGTAGGTCGCGCCACGGTGGATGAGCACCGCCGCCGTCGCCACCGACACCGACACCCCGGCAGTGGGGATCAGCAGCGTGATGAACGCGGCCTCCAGCCCGCCGAGCCCGCCCGGCAGCGGCGTCACGCCGGCGATGGATCCGACTGGAACGACGAACAGCGCGGCGCCGAAGGTGATTGGGGTGGCAGGGTGCCCGAGAGCGTACAGCGACAGCCACAGCGACGTCGAGAGCGCGAGCCACCCGAGTGCCGAGAAGCCAACCGCCACCACGATCGTCCACCGGTCGTTCGCGACACGCCCGACAGCGGTGAGAAAGCCCTCGATCCGGCGCTCGATGTCCGCCGCGGTCGGGGGCGACCACCGCGGGACCACGTACGCGAGTGTCCTCACGACGGGCGTGATGAGGCGGACCAGCCCCGCCTCGACGCGCTCGCGGTAGCGCCAGCCCAGCGTCGCCGCCGTGAGGATGACTGCGACGAGGACGACTACTCCAAGCGCCGCGAGAGCGATGTTGTCGGTCAGTTCGGCCGCACCCGCGAGGACGTACACGAGCCCGATGACCGAGAAGCCGACCGAGGGGACAAAATGGAGCGTATCGACGCTGGCGATGGCCGCGAGGCCGGTCTCGTACTCGCTGTCAGCGGCCGTCGAGATGAGCAGCGCGCTGACCGGCTCGCCGCCAGCCTGCCCGAACGGCGTCACGTTGTTCGAGAACACCGCAGCGGAGAACACGAAGACGGACTTCGGCGCCGAGATGGGTGCCCCGATGGCCTTCAGGACCGTCCACAGCGCCAGCCCCCACGCCGAGAGCCAGACAGCCGCGACAGCCACGATGACCGCGATCACCGGCGTGTTTGCGGCGCCCAGCGCTCCGAGGACCCCGTCGACGCCGCTGAACCAGACGACGACGCTCAGAACTGCGAGCGCGACGGCGAACATCGCGATTGTCGTCAGCCGGTCGCGGTTCATGTACCGGTGGTGTGCGTCCCCGCCGCTTGAAGCCACCGAAACCGCCGCAGTTCCTGGGAACGGCACGGAACGCGCCACCTTTTAGGCTGTGGGTGTACCCTCCCACATGGACGAACGGGCGGCGCTGGGACGGCTCGCCGACCTGCTCCCCGACGCGGGCGACGACGCCGCAGTCGTCGACGACCTCGTTGTGACGACCGACATGCTCCACGAGGAGACCGACTTCCCCGATGGGGTGACCCGGTACACCGCAGGCTGGCGGTCGGTTGGCGCGTCGCTGTCAGACGTGGCGGCGATGGGTGCCGGCGCGCTCGCGGCCGTCGCCGTCTACGCCTCCCCCACCTTCGAGTGGGACGAACTCGCGGACTTCGTCGAGGGTGCACGCGACGTCTGCGAGGCCGTCGACGCCTCCTACGTCGGCGGCGACCTCGACGGCCACGACGAGTTCACCGTCGCGACGACGGCTCTCGGCCGGACCGACGATCCCGTCACGCGCGGCGGTGCCAGCCCGGGCGAGGCAGTCTGCGTCACCGGAACACTGGGACGAAGCGGCGCAGCGCTCCGGCTGTTCGAAGCCGGCGAGACCGACCGCGCGAACGACCGCTTCCGGTTCGAGCCCCGCGTCGCGGCCGGACGGGCACTTTCGCCGTACGCAACCGCGATGATGGACTCAAGCGACGGCCTCGCGCGCTCGCTCCACCAGATCGCCGACGCGAGCGGCTGCGGATTCGCGGTCGAGTCACCCCTCCCCGTCGACGACACCGTCGACAGCGTCGCGGCCGACGAGACGGAGCGCCGAGAGCTCGGCGTCTTCTTCGGCGAGGACTTCGAGCTGGTCGCCTGCCTGCCCGAGAGCGACCTCGAGAACGCTCGAAAGGGCGTTTCGTGCGGCCTGACCCGGATCGGGACCGTCACGGACGCCGGCGTGACACTCGACGGCGCCCCCCTGCCCGACCGGGGGTACACGCACGGCTAGTCACGTTTCGTCGCTCTTCCAGTACCGCGGTGCGTAGCCCAGCCGCCGCACGACGAAGGGGTAGGCGAACACGATTACGAGAATGACCCCGAACTCGACGATCAGCGACACGCCGGGGAGAATTCCCCGCAGGATACCGACCGCGACGAAGACCAGTATCAGCATCGCGATATAGTGCGGGACGAGTTCGAGGATCTTCGAGGTATCGACCATACGGCCCGTTCGAGCGAGAGCGACAAAAAGAATCCCCACGCTCATACTGACGGCTATATACCGGTCGACGTAAGCCCTGATACTTTCAGCCGGGAACGTCCGGCTGAGAAATATCAAAAGTTACGTCGACCGGTATAACTTCGTGAGCATATTCGACCCCAGGGGGTCGAAATCGCTCACGGGCTTATAGCCGTTAGTATCAGGCAGGGATAACCTCGACCGGGACGGGCGTGAAACAGAGCACACCCAGCACGAACGTGAGGACGCCGACAGCGATGCGCGTCCGGTCGAGTGGCTCGTCGTGGATCGGGGTCGCGGGGCCGGCGTACGCGAGACCGACGGCGAAAAGCCCCCACATCGCCCAGATGCCGACGGAGTTGACGCCCTCCCGGACGAAGAGAAGGTAGCCAGCGAGCGCGAAGAGCGCGCCCGGTACCGCCGCAGCCAGCGTCTCCTGTCGGTCGCCAACCATCGCACGGAGGATGTGCCCGCCGTCGAGCTGGCCGACCGGCAGGAGATTCAACAGTGTGACGAGCATCCCGACCCAGCCCCCGAACACGACCGGGTGGACGAGACCCGACTCGAGCTTTCCGGCGGTCCCGGACAGCTCGGCGAGCAGCCACAGAAGCGTCGGGTTGTTGAACTCGACGCGGGCCGTGTCCGTCGCCGCCGCCGCGGCCTGCTGGGCCGGGAGCGGGTCGAGTTGCAGCCCGACGACGGTCACGATGGCCGTCGCCACCAGCCCCGCCAGCGGCCCCGCGACGCCGATGTCGAACAGCGCTTTGCGGTTCGGGATGCGCCCGCGCATGCGGATGACCGCCCCCATCGAGCCGATGTACGTCGGCAGCGGGATGAAGTAGGGCAGCGAGGCGTCCACGCCGTGATACCGGCTCATGACGTAGTGGCCGAGTTCGTGGACGCCGAGCACACCCATGATGGCGACGACGAAGGGCCAGGCCTCCAGCATCCGGAGTGGCTGTTCGGTGACGGGGATGTGATACCAGTAGAAGGACCCGGCAAAGAGCGTCGAGAGAACCGTCAGGGCGAACAGGACGACGTTGCGCCAGGGGACGCCGCCGCCGGCCGACTGTGGCTCGGCGACGAGGACGTACTCCCCGGCGGTCAGGGGCGGGTCGTCGGCGGCGTCGTATCCCTGCCTGAGCGAGGGGTCGTACCCCCGACCCCGGAACAGCGGCCAGAGTTCCCGTTCGACGGTCTCGCGATCCGCTCGCGGTTCGCCGACGTAGAGGACCGTCTCCCCGTCTGTCCGGACCTCGTAGACGTCGAAAACAGGCGCCAGATTCCCCGGCGCTGGCCAGTCGACCACGTCGTCGCTCTCACCCATCGGTACGCGGTAGGCGTCACGCGAGCATAAAACCCGGGACGGTCAGGGGCCAGCCCGGGAGCGGGGGAGGGGGATCAGGCGTGCTCGACGCGCCAGGTCGTGGCGCTCGTGTAGGACCACTTCTCGATTTCGAGGTCGGCGGCCGAGTCCTTCAGCTTGACCATCAGCGCACCGATCTCTTTCGGGGACAGGCCGACCTCGTCCGCGATGAACTTGCTCTTGAAGTACATCTCGCCGCTCTCGGCCTTCTGTGTGAGGAAGGCCTTGAGCCGTTCTTCCTTCGACCGCTCTTCGCCGGAGGGCTTTGTGGTCGCGCTCATGTTTTGCCTCGCATCTTCGTACTGCCCCGATGGGTATATAAAGGCGGGAACCTTTGGACAGCTTCGGTTGCTTTCAGCTTATTTCCTGAAGAGAAGAATATTTTATGCGTGACTGAAAACGCCCGAGACATTTTATAACGCATTTTAAATCAGTAGATGACAGATCCACCCTGGGTGTTGTTTTCTAAATTTTTTAGTGGAAATATACTCTCAGAGCCCGTAAAATTGAGACAGTATTGCCGGTTCTTGGCTGGCGTCTGACGGGCGTCGTGCGCCGGCGAACCACGCTCCTTAAGATGGCATCGGGGTTACGCCGTAGCAATGAAGGTAGTCGTCTCCATCGGCGGGAGCGTTCTCGCTCCAGATCTGTCCGCAGATCGTGTCGGGGCGTACGCGGACGTACTACAGAACGTCGACAGCGGGGTCCACGACCCCGACAGCGGGGGCCACGACCCCGACAGCGGGGGCCACGACCCCGACAGCGGGGGCCACGACCTCGGG
>JAZKRS010000087.1:0-9517 GCA_036626435.1 Haloarculaceae archaeon
TGGCGGACAGAAGCCCTGATAGATGTTCGCCGGACGCGATTGCGGCGAACTCTATCAACGTGGATATCGCTGTCTCGCACCGTCACATGATGAGCGCGGCGATGACGATGTGGAGATTCCACGCTGTGACCGACACCCCCACGACTGCCAGTCCGAGAGGAATACCCACGCAGTGTGGCCGGGACAGGTGCCGCCAGACGAAATAACAGCCCCCGAGCGTGCCGAGTTTCAACGCACCGAGTGCGCTAAATCCGTACTGTTGGAGGAGCGTGGTGATGAACGGGTTCGATTCGGCGACACCAACGATTCCCACACCGACGCCAGTCGTCACCACATCTCCCACACCGAAAAAGAAACATGCAATCAGCCACAGCCCGGGGGGGCTGTGCTGACGCGGTTTGATCGACGGGGTAGGACGCACCAGAGCCATGAAGCACATACAGCAACCGTCAATTTAGATAATGGCCGAATGAGTTGTGCCACAGATCGGATATGCAGTTATTGAAATTGGCACAGCCATGTTTAACGAGTGAATACTCAAGTGGTATCGTCGCAAATACCTGTCTTGCTCTCAGCCCCAACCACTGCTCGCTGAGACCACAGAGGGTGATGGGTGGTTATCACAATGGCAGCAAACTCGCACAACGATCAGGACTCGGCCGAGATTGCGTCGTTCGTCACGGCTAGCCACTACGTTATTGGGGCTGGTGAGACAGTTCAGGAACTCCAGATGAACGGTAAATGGTTGCGGACGGATGATCCTGTCGACGTTCGCCGGTGAACAAGTCCCAACCGTTCGTATCGGTCTGCAGGGGTGAGATCGCCGGAAAGCGGGACCGGTTCGATCGTTGTTGAATTAATTGACGGTGAGGACTTCGATATCGAATTCCAGCGTCTCGCCCGCGAGGGGGTTATTGAAGTCAAGACGGGCAATCTCGTCATCGACGTGGACGATCTCGCCCTGGGCACCATCCTGTGTTTCGAGATATGCACCTTCTTCTGGGGGTTGACCGCCAAGCGACTGGGTCAATTCCTCAACATCGTATTCTCGAACCTGATCGTCGGACCGTTCGCCGTAGCCTTTCTCGGGTGGGATGGCCACGGTCGTCGTCGTACCCTGTTCTAGCCCGACCAGTGCATCTTCCAATCCGTCGATAATCCGCCCGGTGCCGATCTCGACTGTCAATGACGTGTACTCACGATCCGGTTGCGAAGCGGCCAGCCCGGTTTCGCTGGCGACTGACTCGCGGGAGGTGTCAAAGACAGTGCCGTCATCAGTTCGCCCAGTATACTCGATTTCAACCATATCGCCAGTTGCGATTGTCATACGTATGAAAAGAGGTGTACGCGGATAACACCTTGCAATCGCAGTTCCCAGCATCTCGGCCAACGAAAGGATACCAGCCGTCAGTATGATACTAACGGCTATAAGCCCGTGAGCGATTTCGATCCCCCGTGGGATCGGCTATGCTCACGAAGTTATAGCCGTCAGTATGAGGAAGGGCGACAAACGACGCACAAACCGGAGTACCCGCGAGGGGGTATCAAACTTCGACAGGTATCCACCACACACGGCTCCGGCCGCCAACCTTCTTGCTCGTCAGCTCCGTCTCCGCTTCCAGGTCGTGGAGCTTGTTCAGTGCCGTCCGCCGCGAGCAGCCGAGTTCGTCCGCCACCTCCCTGGCAGTGAGCGGCTCCGCGTAGTCTGCGCGCGATTCGAATACTCCGGTCACGTTCGAGAGCGTAAATTCGGTGTCCCGGCCTCGGTCGCTCATACCCGCAGTATATGTGCCACCTGACTTATTATTTCCCACGAACGCAGCCCTTCTGACGCTACCGACCCACGCGAACCGTCGACGTTGCGCGCCAGTGGCCGTCGGATGTGGTGACCCGCAGATCGAAGGTGACCGCGAGAACGTGCGTCTGGTTCGCCCGGCTTTGGACGACGACACCGCGGTCAGCACGGCAGGAGCCGAACTTCCGGGCCGGCCCGGACGGGCAGTTCTCGTCTGCCCACGCAATAGCGCGCGAGTGGTTGTAGGAAACGGCGTAGGCGGTCCCGGACTTGACTCCGGACTGGTTGAGCGCCGAGAGGTCGTCGCGGAGCCTGTGGCGGACCTCGGTGACTGCCTCGGTCCGATTCGACCACGGGTGTCTCTCGGGAATGCCGTCGACGGCGTCGTGGAGAGCGTGGTCGAGCGTCCGTTCGCCGTCCCGGAGCACCGCGTCGTCAGTACTGGCCGCGTCGACGTCGCCGTGGTATCCGAGCTGGAGGTACGCGAGTGCCACCGGGACGAGAGCGACGGCCAAGACCGCGGCGGCGAGCAACACGAGCTGGCCGCGGCGACCCCCTGGTCCGATCCCGGTCATGCGTACCACACCCGAAGTGTCACGTCCCCACCCACAGTCGAGACAGTCGCCGTCCCGGTCGGAACGCCGTCTGGCAGGCGATGACCGACTGTGCCGTGGTCGGTTTCGACCCGAAACATGACGTTTGGCGGTAAGATCCGTTCGACCCGCCGCTGGAGCGCATCCTTCTCCCGGCGGAAGGCCGCCTCCGAGCTGACGACTTCTGCGAGGCGTGTCTGGTCTGCGTGTCTGGGCGGTTCGCTGGCGAGAATCGTGACAGCGTCCGACGCGTAGGTGTCGAGCTGTGACTCGGCGGTGTCCGGGGCGGGGACGCCGAGGACGAACGAGAACGTGACGGCAGTGAGCAACAGCACCCCGAGCGCAGCCTCGATGACGGTCATCGGCAACTGCCCTCTATCCATCGACGGTCACCCCCAGCCGCGCCTTCTCGGTGATCGCCGGCCGATACCGGATGTGAACACTGTCGTTCGAGAGCGGACCCGTCGCGTCGAAGTGGAACCGGGCGGTCTCGACGGTCGACAGCGACAGCTCGTGCGTTCCCTTCAGCCCCGACGGATCGTGAAGTCGGACCCTGCCGTTCGCGCGGACGGTCCGCAGCGTCGTGTTGGGCGGCGGCCGGAGCGTCAGGGTCGCCGTCGGCGACCGGCGGGGGAGTGTCACCGACCGGCTCCTCTCGAATGTGGGTTCCAGCGTGTGCGTCTCCCTGCGCTCGACGATGACAATTCGCTCGACAGTCGCCCCGTCAGACGGCGATCCATGGGCGACGAGCGACCGGCCGTCGAGTGTGAGACGAACCGCCGTGTCTCGGGAGAGGCCATACCGGCTGCGCAGATCCGCGACCGAAAGCTTCGACAGCCTGGTGGCATCGAGGACGTTCGCCCGCCGGGTGACAGGCGCGTCTTCGCGGACGAGGTGATCCGCGAGTCCGGCAGCGACCTGTCTGTCGAGTGCCTGCCGGTCGGCGCCGGAGAGAGCGGCGTCGGCCGCGACGACTCCGACGACGACCGTGGTTGTCAACACGAGGAATGCGATGCCGAGCGCGGGGAGTGTCATCTGTGCTCTCACGGTACCGCCCCCAGTTCGACCGTCCGGTTCGTGCTGGTGCCAGCAACGCGGACCATCAGGTCGTCGCCGCTCTCCCAGGAACTCTCGACGGTAGTTACATTCGAGGGCATCGAAAGGCTGGTTCGGGAATCGAGCATGTCGTCGGGGTGATCGAGAATCAGCGTGTCGTTTCGCAAAACGAGCCTGTAGCTGGCGTCGCGGATCGTCGCGGGCAGGTCCCGACGGAGACGAACGTCGACGTCAGATCGAGTGTCCGGAACTGATCGCTCGACGTGTGCGGCAGCGTCCGCCAGAACGCGCTCGGACAGTTCGTCGGCCGTCTGGGTCCGGTACTCCGGGACGACACCGCCAAGCAGGAGCGAGGTCATCCCGGCGATGTACAGTACCGCGAGCCCGGCAGCGAGGAGCTTGCCGACGACCGGGGCCACGGCGCGACTATCCATGGGTTACCTCCAGAGAGAGGTTGTGAACGACGAGGTATCCGCGGCGCTGCCCGGGGTACGTCGCGACGACGCTTTCGGTTCCGTCGCCGTCGATGTCCGACCGGGATACCGACGCGTTCTGATCCGTGAAGTATCGTTCGAACGGCCGAGGTGTCGCCGTCTCGATTGCGACACCGTAGCGTCCCCGTCCGAGGTCGGTCCTGGCGTGGCTCACGTTCGTCCGCAGACCGACTGTCGTGCCCCCCTCGCCGCCGACGGCGACGTGTCCGGCTTCGAGCCGGGGGACGCCAGCGACGAGAACCGGATCCCTGTCGGACGCCACTATTGGCGGGTCGGCGACGAACCACGCCGCGTCCTCGTGGCCCCGGACGACAGCCCCGGCCAGGAAGGCAACTCGCCGGTCGCCGGCTTCGAAGACGAGCGCACCGACGCCGTGGCTGGCGATCACGCTGCCGTTTTCGAGGATTCGGACGTCTCGCTCGACGGTGTGGAGCGAACCCCCGGTGAAGTGCACCTGTCTGGCCCGGGGCCCGGTCGTCTCGACTGGCTGGAGTGCGCCGTCCAGCTCGTCGGCGACGCGTGTCGCGTCCGCACTTGCGGCACCCGAGTCCACGAGTGAGCCGACCGTGAGAGTGAGGCCCCCGAGCGCCACGACGGTGATTCCCAGGAGGAGAGCGACGCCGACGACGTGAGACTGCCCGCGCATCAGACCACCCCCAGTCCGGTAAAGACGACGTAGGTCAGGACGACGAGCAGACCCGAGTGCAACAGCGCCTCGTACCAGCCGCGGCTCGCAGTCCCCGCGAACCAGCCACAGGCGATGACCGTCGCCTGTGTCACCAGGTAGAACCGCTCGCGGTCGCGGACAGGATCAACAGCGTTCGGGTCCAGCGATAGGCCCGCGTTCGTGTCGGCCACCGACGACAGCTGTGAGAAGCCATCGAGGACCGACGCGTTGACGGCAACGACGATGCCAACGACGAGAAGGGCGGTCGTCCAGCCGATGGCGACGTAGACGAGAAGTCGAGAGCGAAGTGCCTTGCGCTGGTGGTACAGTTTCCCGATCTCAGTCTCCAGCGTCTCGAAGACCGCTTCGGTGTTGCTGCCGGCCTCGAGCGCCCCGACGACGAGGCCGACGGTCTGGGAGGCCAGCGGGGTCCCGACCTGCTCGACAAAGCGGTCCAGAGCCGCAGCGCGGACGTCGTCGTCCTCGTCGGTGCCGGTCGTCAGGCCGAGGTTGAAGGCCAGGTCCTCGACGTCGGGCTGGAGCGCCCCGAGGTCGACGTCGCTCGCGACCCGGTCGACGGCCTCCGGAAACGGTCTGCCGAGGCTGACGTGACCGGAGACGGCGTGGACGAAGTCGCGTATCTCGCGGTCCTTCGCGTCGTCGCGCCGTGCTCGTCTGACCGCGACGACGCCGACCGGGATGCCGTAGGCCGCGTAGCCGAGCAAAGCGACGTTCGCGAGTCCATACCCCAGCATCCACAGGCCGGCCGTCACGGCGAGTGCGGGGACGGCGAGAACGACGGCAGCACTCGCGGGGTTGATCGTGGCTGTCTCGATCAGGCGCTGGAGGTCACGAGGACGCCGGTACGTTGGGGCGGACTGATCGGTCGGACGAAGAGAGGAGACGATGATGGCAGAACCGGCCCCGACGACGAGCACGAAGGCGATGTTAGCGAGGACCAGTATCTCGCGGATCGAAACGGGGCCGAGCGGCGTCACCACCTGCTCGGAAAGGCCCGGCGCGAGAACGCTCGCAATCGTGAGGATGAGCACTCCGAGGGCCGGAAAGACGAGCAGGACGACGAACAGCTCGGCGACCAGTTCGAGGTAGCCGCTCGTGCGCTCGTGGACGCGAGCCTGCTGTCGGGAGAGGAGCCGGCTCTCCATCCGCAAGTAGCCTTCGAGGGCGTCACCGCCCTGGGCAGCGTGTTCCCGGAATTTCAGGAGGAACGGTGACAGCAGATCCCGGGAGGGCGTGTCGCGGGCGACCATCGAGAGGCCGTCGTCGAGACTGCCGGCCAGAGATGCCTTGTTCAGTGCGGCCCGAAACGAGTCGGCAGTCGCACCGTATGCGGGCTGATCGGCCACCCGGCGGAGCATCGCGCGTGGGTCGTCCGTGCCCGATGCCAGGACGCGGAGATACCGGACAGCACCGGGTAGCGTGCGCTCGATGTCGTTCCGTCGCGTGGCTGCTGCCCGCTGCAGATACAGCCCACCGGCGCGGATACACAGCCACCGGAGTGCCACACCGACCGTGACGGCGACGACCACGGCAGGGTACATCCTGGGAACTGGAAACGCCGGGATGCGATTGACGACCGGCAGGCCCGACCGGGCGAAGTCGAGAACAGCCGTCACGATCGGAGCCGGGAGGAGGACAGTTCCGGCGAACGCGACGAGCGCCCCACTGAGGCCACTCGCCCAGGCGATTCCGTAGATTCGGGCGAGGTAGACGTCGAAGCTCGTCGACAGCCCGGCACCACGGTACCGCTGGCGGTCGCGCTCGTGGACGGACCGATCCACGTGTCTCGAAAACAGCGCGTACAGGCCTCTGTCGACCGGGCCCAGCCGCCTGGTCTCGGCGGACCGTGCGTCAGTCATCTCCAGCCCCACGTCCACCCTGCATGGCATCCTCCTCTGTGGTCGTGCCCTCGCCGGCCTTCCGCGAGAGGCGCTCGACGGTCGCTGCCTCGTCAGTTTCGAGATCCGCGAGCAGATCGAACAGCGCGTCGAAGTCGTCGACCCTTTTTTCGACGAAGTACCTGACATACCGGCGCTTCCGGTGAAACTCGTCTTCGACAGCCCCAACGGAACGGTCGGTCAGCGAGGCGATCCGCTCGAATGTATGGAACTGACGGTCGTCTCTGTCGGACGGCTGTGCCCGCTTCTCTTCGGCACCATCGCCATCGGGCATCGGATGCTCGTACGCGAACGCGAACTCCCCGTCAGGTCGGCGCCACGCGACTGTGTTCCAGTAAACCGCCGTCCCCTGCTTGCGGATGACACCGCACCGGTCGTCGCGGTCCAGGCTGCGGAACGTCGACTCGTCGAGCAACTCGACGACTTCGCCGACGTAGCGCTCGCCGTCGACGTGGCGTGGAAAGACCACCAGATCGAGTTCGCGCAGAAGATACGGCGGGAGCCCCTGTTCGACGACGCGGTTGACCAGCGTCTCGATGTCCGCGGCGTGTGTCGTTCCGATCAGCCCATGGCCTGTATTCAAAGTCTCGGCGAAGGTTTCGAAGCTCTCGGCGGTGTTCACCTCGGCGATGACCTCTATATCCGGGTTGAGGTAGTTGCACTGTGTCATCAGATCGGCCATCGAGACGCGCTTGTGATCGCTCTCGTGGTCGCGGGTGGTGAGCGAAACGCCGGTCTCGTGGGGTAGCCGGACCTCGCGAGAGCCCTCGTCGATGCTGATGGGGCGGTCGCTGAAGTCGACGAAGGGCATGTGGGCGTTCATGAGCGTCGTCTTGCCCACCCCAGTCGGCCCCGAGAAGAGCACCACACCGTGGTGTTCGTAGACGAGCCACAGGAGCGCAACCAGTTCGGTCGAGATGCTGCCGGACCGGACGAGATCGGTCGGCGTCATCACGTCCGGCGACTGCTTGCGGATCGAGATGTGTGGCCCGTCCTCGCTGACGGTCGGGAGCGCGACGGCACACCGGATCTTCTCGCCGGCCTCGCGTGCGCTGGTGCCCGCCGTGGTGTCCTCGAGCGAGAGGTTCACCTTGGCGCTTGGGGTGCTCGCGTTGAGTTCCGTCCCGTCGGCGGCCGCCAGTTGTGTGACGACGTTGACGAAGGGCTGCTCCTTTTCGAAGACGAGGTTGGTCGGGACGCGCCCGTCGTGGCCCGTCTCCGGGCGCGGAATGACCTTGATGCGCTCGCCGACACGGTTGGCCTCGATGTCCTCAAGCATGGGATCCCGTATCGGGATCGTGAGCTGGCCGTAGCCGACGTAATCGCGGAGGACGTAGTAGACCAGATCGGAGAGGCGGTCGTCCGCGTAGCGCCGGTCGACTGGCGGCACCGCCAGCCCGTACTCGGCGAGTGCAGTGCGAAGTCGGTTGGTGACGGCATCGAGCCAGGCGCGCGTGTTGCGTCCGTGGAGCCGTCGTGAGAGGATCTCTTCGGCTCGCTCGCGGACGAAGGCGGTTTCGTCCTCGATGACGCCGTCGACGCCAGCCTCCCAGAGTCGCTCCTTGCACTCGTCGATGAGCTGTTCGTCGCCGGGCAACAGATCCGGCTCGTGGACCGCGTATTTCGTGGTAAAGGGGTCGTTTCCGAGCAGGTTCTCGCGGTAGAGAACGACCGGAACCTCGAACTCGTGGAACCGGACCACGTGGCGCTCGATCCGTTCGCTGGCGAACCGATCGAGGTACCGGGGATCCGACGGCAGTCCGGTCACTGCCGGTGCATAGTCGCTCGTGTGGACGACGACCCCGCCGTCCTCGGCGTCGGCGACGTCGATAGCGTCGTCGAGCGCGTACGGGGTCAGGTCGCCGAGACAGGCCAGTTCGGCCAGCGCGTGATGGACGAGGCGCCTGCGGGCGGCGGGCGAACAGCCGACCAGGCGGTCGATGACCCGGTCGTGTTTCGGGCTGAAACCCTCGTTCATCACCTCGATCGCCCCCTCGCGCGTGCGGGGCCGCTCGAGGTGTGCATCCGCAAAGTGGGACTCGACGCGCTCCAAGGCCTCCCTGTCGGCAGCCAGCAGGTGCGGTTCCCGCACGCTGTATGTGAACTCGGTTCCCCGTCCGGAAATTGTGACGACCACCCCCGGATGGACCTCGTACTGATCTTCGACGTTCGGTGCGTACCACGCCTCCGGGTCGTCGGGCGGCAGTGGCGGCGGAACCATCCCCCGGTCTGCCGGGTCCCCACCCGGGGCGTCCGCGAACTCCAGCCTCGCGTCGGCCATAGAGAGGGTGGTTTCGCCGTCCGACTTAAAGTTTGACAAAGCGCGGAACCCTGCACTGCAAACCGGGGACGTGCAACACAAACAGTTGCCTGGTCCGGGCCAGCAGCGACCCGTGTGACTGCCATCGCTTGTCGCACCCGAAGTCGCATCCGGGAGAGTATATGGTTCTCATATACTATTTCGCTTATGTACATAAACTATAACTAAACCGAATCCAAATCCAAACGTGGGTGTGTCGCTGTCGCTTCGCTCACAGCACGACGACAGAACCCCACAACACCGATTCTCTCGGCCACCGCTACTATTATGCCACTCTGTCCGGTTGTCCAACCTGTATGACTGAAGTACGCTTCCTGACAAGTGACGAGATCAGCGGGCTCGCAGCCGTCGAGGAGTACGTGGGTACGGTTCGGGACGGGTACCGCGAAAGAGGGGAGGGGGCGCCGGCACAGCCACGCACGAAACTCGTCCCGGACCACGTTGCCGGCATGATGACCGGCTATCTCTGTATTCTGCCCGAGCGCAAAGCGATGGGCGGGTACACGTACGCCGCCGGGTTCGGGGCGCGGGACGCCTGGTTCGTCACGCCGCTGTTCGATGCCTCCTCCGGGGCGTTGCTGGCTCTCCTCGACGGGGCGAGCATGAACCCATTCAAAACCGGCGCAGCGGGCGCAGTCGGCGTCGACGCCCTCGCTCGCGAGGACGCTCGCAC
>JAZKRS010000088.1:0-9440 GCA_036626435.1 Haloarculaceae archaeon
CATTAACTTTATTTGATCGTGTGTGCTGTTGTCATATATCTATGGGGTCCCGAGACCGGCAAACGGGTATGGAATGCCCGGAGTGTGGACGACACTTCGGACGCACAGTGAACGGAGAGCAGTGTCCTCGGTGTGACACCGACATCAGATCGACAGAGTGAATCGGTTGGCTCGTGGTGGGTAGATCGCGCCGAGAGAATTGTCCGTTATCGACCATTCAAGCGGAGGGGCACAGACGTCTCATAGTGATTGCTGTAACAGTTTACCGGAGCGACCGCCTGCTGTCCGGCGGTCGCATCGGTAATGGCTTACAGCAGTCACTATCAGTCGATGGGTGACGCCTCGATAGCCCGGGAGCCGACCGGCGGCGCCCCGAACGCTTTTTCCGGCGCCCGCCGTCGACCGGGACGTGCGACTCGTCCAGGTCACGATCCCCTCGGGCAAGCGCGAGACGGCCCTCTCGGCCCTTGACGACGAGGGCGTCGACTACGTGGTCGCCGACGAGACCAGCAGCCGCGAGTACGCGGCCATCGCGTACTTCCCGCTGCCGAAAAACGCAGTCGAGCCGGTGTTGGCGGCTCTGCGCGAAGCCGGACTGGACGACGAGGCATTTACCGTCGTCGTCGAGGCCAACACCGTCGTCTCCCGGCGCTTCGAGGCCCTCCAGGAGGAGTACGCCGAGGAGGAAGACGAGGACCGCATCGCCCGCGAGGAGCTGACCGCCGCCGCAGACAGCCTCGCCCCCTCGACGCGCACCTACGTCATCATGACCGTCGTGAGCGCGCTGATCGCGACCGCCGGTCTCCTGCTCGACTCCCCCGCGGTCGTCGTCGGATCGATGGTCATCGCGCCGCTGGTCGGGCCGGCGATGGCCGCGAGCGTCGGAACCGTCGTCAACGACCAGGATCTCTTCTCCCGGGGCGTGCGCCTCCAGATTGGCGGGCTACTGCTCGCGGTGGCGACCGCGGCTGCCTTCGCCGTGCTGGTCAGGTACACCAACCTCGTCCCGCCGCTGGCAGACATCACGACCATTCCGGAGATACGCGAACGGGTCGCGCCCGACTTCCTCTCGCTCGTGGTGGCGCTGGGCGCCGGCGCGGCCGGCGTCGTCAGCCTCACCTCCGGCGTCTCGACGGCGCTGGTCGGCGTCATGATCGCCGTGGCGCTCATCCCGCCGGCGGCGACCGTCGGCATCGGGCTGGCCTGGGGTGCGCCGCTGGTCTCGCTCGGCTCGGGCGTCCTCCTGCTGGTGAACGTTCTCTCGATCAACCTCGCGGCGCTCGTCGTGCTGTGGTACACCGGCTACCGGCCCGAACACTGGTTTCGCGAGGGCGACGCCCGGAGCGCGACACTCAAGCGCGTGGCCGTGCTCGCGGTCTCGATCGCCGTCCTCTCGGCGTTTCTCGGCGGCGTCACCTACGACTCCTACGTCACCGCGACGACCGACGAGAACATCAACGAAGGGGTCGCCGAGGCCGTCGCGGCGGCCGACACAAGCGCTGAGTTCGACGTCGAACTGCTCGAGGTGGAGGTCGAACACACCAACACGATCCTGTTCCAGCGGCCCCGGACGGTGGTGGTGACTGTCGGCGTGCCGCCGGGGGAGACGTTCTCGGGGCTATCGGGCCGGATCGACGAGCGCGTCGATGCGGCTGCGGGCCGGGACGTCCGAACAGAGGTCAGGTACCTCGCAAGCGAGACGGCCTGACAGCCGCCAGTATTAGCTACGGAAGAGGTTGACGACCTCGTCGACGACGTCGGATTCGACGGCCAGGATGTAGCTTTCCCCGGCCTCCAGAACCGTCTCGGGGCCAGCGAGTTCTTCCCGATCGGCGGTCGAGATCAGGAGGGTGCCCGCCGGGAGCGCAACTTCGTCGAGTCGATGCCCCGCCACGGGCGCCGAGTCGGCGACTGCCATCTCGATTATATCGAGGCTTGCGGTTGGGTACACGAGCGTCCGGATGTCCTCGCCGGTGAGCAGGTCCGCGGCGTGGTCCCCGCCGAGGTACTGCGGCAACAGGGTGGCGTCGACCACCTCGTCGTACTCCTCGTCGTTTCGCGTCTCGGCGCGGGCGAGCGTGCGGATGGACGGCGCGAGTTGCTGGGCCTCCATACAGATGGCCAGGTTCGTCCCCGTCTCGTCGGTGAGTGCGGCGATGGCGTCGGCATCGCTCAGATTGGCCTGTTCGAGGATCGACGGGCGCGTGGCGTCGCCGTGGATGACTGGCCCGAGGTAGGCGTCGGACAGTTCCTCGACGCGCTCCTTATCGGCCTCGATCAGCATTACTTCGTGGCCCTGATCGGCGAGATTCTCGGCTGTCTGCATCCCGACCCGCCCCCCACCGGCGATGACGAACCGCTTTGTTCGTGTCATCGCTTGCTGTTTCAGCCCGCGTCGTCTTCAATGACTCCTCGATTCCCACGCATCCGGAACGCCGGGGGACCCCGGGCGACAAGGTCTTATCAAACACGGTCACAATTCCTGCAATAGGAGAATCCACCCCGTAAATAAAATGACCCGAACAGATTCCTCGGAGCGTACGATGAACGACGAGCGAACGGGCGGTTGCGAGTAATGAGCGGAAGTCAGACCAGATCACCAGAGGCGGAACTCGGGTTGCTCGACGCGACGATGATCGGGATGGGGGCGATGATCGGAGCCGGTATCTTCGTGTTGACGGGGCTGGCTGCCGAAATCGCCGGCCCGGCCGCGATCTTCGTCTTCGCGCTGAACGGCGTCGTGACGGCGTTTACCGGCCTGTCGTACGCCGAGCTCGCCGCGTCGATCCCGAAAAGCGGCGGGGGATACGCCTTCGTCCGCGAGATATTCGACGATCTTTCCTCGTTCATCATGGGCTGGATGCTCTGGTTCGCCTACATGATCGCGGGAGCGCTGTACGCGCTGGGCTTTGCGCCGAACTTCCTGGAGTTGCTGCACGTCTACGGGGTGGTCCCGCCGCCGGACGAGGTGGGCGCCGTCGCGTTGCCGGTCGTCGACGCCGCGGTGCCACTTGCCTTCCTGCTGGCATTCGTCGCCGTACTCGGGCTGGTGGCACTCAACGCCGTCTCGACGGCCGCGAGCGGGAGCGTCGAGACGATCTTTACCATCATCAAAGTGAGCATCCTTGTGGTGTTCGTCGCGTTCGGTCTCGCCTCGCCAATGTTCTCCGGGGCGGAGTTCCAGCCCCTGTTCCCCGAGGGTAGCGGTGCGGCAGCGATCCTGCCGGCGATGGGGCTGACCTTCATCGCCTTCGAGGGATACGACCTCATCACCACCGTCACGGAGGAGGTCGAGAACCCGCGCGAGAACATCCCGAAGGCGATCTTCGTGAGTCTCATCGCGACCGTGATCGTCTACCTGGCGGTCGTTGCGGTCGCCATCGGCACGCTCGGTGCGGAGGGGCTGGCAGACGCCGGCGAGGCGGGCATCGCCGCGGCGGCGACCTCCTTCATGCCGACCGGGCTGCCGATCATCCAGAACGGCGGCGCACTCATCGTCTTCGGCGCGGTGTTCTCGACGCTGACCGCGCTGAACGCCGTCGTGATCGCCTCCTCGCGGGTGGCGTTCTCGATGGGGCGAGAGGGGCAGTTGCTGCCCTCCTTCGGCCAGCTCCATCACCGCTACGGGACGCCCTTTGTCGCGATCCTCGCCAGCGCGGTCGTGATGCTCGGATCGGTGGCGCTGCCGACACAGAGCGCCGGCAACATGTCCAGCCTGTTCTTCCTCCTGTCGTTCATTATCGTCAACGTCGCCGTGATCAGACTCCGCCGGGAACGGCCAAACATGAACCGCCCCTACGAGATGCCGTTCTACCCGGCACCGCCGATCATTGGGGTCGTTCTCAACCTGGTCCTGACGGTGGTGCTCGTGGAGTATCTGCTCCGGACGGACCCGCTGGCGCTGGCGCTCAGCGCCGGGTGGATTCTGCTCGGCGGCGTCGCTTACTTCGCGCTCAATCGGTTCCGGGGGTCGCCGGGTCGCGACGTGACGAGTACCGACACAGAAATCACACCGGAGGCTGAAGACTGAACACATGACCAGCACTCTCGATATCGTCATCGCGGGCGGCGGGCGTGTCGGCTTCGAGACAGCCGCGATACTCGCCGACCGCGACCACGACGTGACCATCATCGAACGGGACGAACGGATAGTGTCGGACATCGCCGACGAGTGGATAGCGACCGTCATCGAAGGCGACGCAACGAACCCCGATATCATCGAACAGGCCGGCATCGAAGGGGCCGACGCAATCGCTGCTCTCACGGGTGAGACCGGGCTGAATCTCGCGGTGTGTCTGGCCGCGTCCGAACTGTCCCCGGGAATCCGCACGGTCGCACGCATCGAGCGCGCGGCCGGCGAAGCGTACACGCGCTTCGTGGACGCGGTCCTCTTTCCCGAACGGGCCGGCGCCCGCGTGGCCGCCAACGAGATCTGTGGCACCGATGTCCAGACGCTGGCGGACGTGACGGGCAACCTGGACATCATGCTCGTCCGCGTCGAAGAGGGGGCGCCGGCCGCCGGACGACCCCTCTCCGAGATTCGGTTCCCTGCGGGAACGCTGATCGTCTCGGACGACGACGGCCAGCAGATCGCCCGTCCCGACACGACGCTGACGGCCGGCAGCCGCTACGTCGTCGCCGTCGAACCGGACGTCGTCGACGAAGTGATGAATCTGATGCGGGGATAGCGCTCTGACGGTCTCTGGACCCGAGAACTCTCCGCACCGCATCGGAACACGGTCAGATGCTAGATCTCACGATTGGGACCTGTCGACATCCCGGACGACCAGCACCGGTCGTTCGGAGCGCTCGATGACCTTTGTCGGCAGGTCGCCGAGGATGTGTTCGACCAGCGAGGGTTCACTCTCACCGATGATGAGAACGTCGTGATTCTGCGTGGCGTCGACGATGTCGTCGACCGGCGACTCGCTCTCGACGGTGCTGGTATCGATGCGGTCGGTGTCGACCCCGGCGTCGGCCAGGCGGTCGGCTGCTCCCTGGATCAGTGTCTCCCCGACGCTCGGATCTTCGTCGCCTTCCGGCACGGCGTGAAACAGCGTGACTGTGGCCTCACTCTCTTCCAGGAGGGCGGCGACGACCGAGAGGATACGGTCGAGGTTCACGTCGCCGCGAATCGGCACGAGCACCCGCTCGATGACCCGGACGTCCCTGGGAACGACGACGACCACCGCGTCGTACTCCTCGGCGACGCGGTCGACCGTCTCCGAGCGGTCACGTGTGAACACGACCAGCGTTTCGATGTCGGTCCCCTCGGGGAAATCCGCGGCAATCTCCTCGATGCGCGCGACGGCCTCCTCCTCGTGTTCGTCTCGCATCTGCTCGGGGGCAACCTGATCCGGGACGGGATACCATCCGACCAGCACGACTTTCGCCGGCTGTAACAGGGTCAACAGGTCGGGATCGGGTCGCTCGTCTGTCGAGACGTCGACCGGGACGAGTACAGTGGGATCGGACATCGTTATCGCTCCTTGCGGACGACCAGCACGTCCGTGTCGGTGCGGTCTGCGATGCGGTTTGGCATGTCGCCGACGACGCGCTCGCGCAGGCCGGGTTCGTACTCGCCGGTGATGACGAAGTCGTGGGTCTCTGCGAGTTCGAGGAGGTCGCTCTCCTGAGTCTCCTCGGTCGGCTCCTTCCAGGTGATTCGCTCGCGGTCGAGGCTGCGGTCGCGCAGCCAGTCGGTCGCCCCCCGGAGGTACAGTTCCGACTTGGCGCTGCCCTTCTCGATGGACTCGGCGTGGAACAGCGTCACTTCGGGGTCGCCGTCCTCCAGCAGCAGGCCGACGACTTCGAGTACGCGGAACATGTTCGTCTCGTCTTTGAGCGAGACCAGCACGCTGTTGAGGCTGTGGATATCGCCGGGGACGAGGACGGCGTCACAGCCGAACTCGTTGGCGACGCGGTCGATAGACTGGGTGCGGTCGCGGGTGAACACGAGCACCGATTCGACCGCCGTGCCCTGCTGGGCGAACGACCGAACTGTCGGTTCCATCGCCGCCTTCGCCTCCTCCTCGTACTCCTCCTGGAGCTGGTCGGGTGCGGCCTGGTCCGGGACCGGGTAGTAGCCCAGCACCACGACCTTCGCCGGTCGCAGCAGGTCGATGATGTCGGCCGGGTACTCATTTGGATCCGATGCGTCGATGGGAACGAGTATCGTCGGGTCGTCTATCATTGGTAATCACCAGTGGTCGCGAGCGGTTTGCGTGGCTGTGCGTCAGTATCAGTCATCGACACCGGCCTCCTCGGTCGGTGTGCCCCCGATGTTGTCGAGGTCGAACTCGACGTCCACTTCGACTTCGACGGGCGGCGGCGAGCGGTACTGTGCCAGCGCACTGGTGTCCTCGACGCGCTTGCGGACGTATGCGAAATACCAGACGACGCCGCCGACGACCAGCGCGCCAGCCAGCAGGATCTGTTGTGGGTCCATGAATCCGATGAGTGCGAACGACAGGAGTGCGCCGAGTGCGGGGACGATCGGATAGCCGGGGACCTCGAAGCTGGGATCATAGCCCATCGCATCGGTCTCGCGCATGACGATGAGCGAGACGTTCAACAACCCGTACACGAGCAGGTGCAACACGCTGCCTGCCTTTGCCAGGGCGTTGACCTTGCCGGCGACGATGAACACCAGAATGAGCGCACCCGTCAGGGCGATCGACCGGTAGGGAGTGTTGAACTGCTCGTGGATCTTCGACAGTCGCTGGTCCATCAGGCCGTCACGGCCCATCGCGTAGTTGATCCGCGAGGCCGACAGGACCGACGCGTTGGCCGACGACGCCGTCGCCAGAAGCCCGCCAAACGTCAGCATACCAACGCCGACGATACCGACTCCGAAGCCGCCGAAGATGGCCTGTGCACCGATGGCGATCGCAGTTCCCTCGCCAGCGATGCGGTCCAGCGGGACGACACCGAGCAGGATGAGCATCGACACCGCGTAGATGGTCGTCACGAGCAGGACACCCCCGACCATCGCACGCGGGAGGTTCTTGCCGGGGTTTTTGATCTCCCCGGCCACCGTCGCCACCTGTGCGAATCCCAGGTACGAAACGAACACCAGCGCGGTGGTAGGGAGAATCGCACCGGCGCCCGACCCCTGCGGGAAAAAGGGCGTCAGTTCCGCGAGTCGGACCTGGGTCGCACCCAGCGCCATGAAGACCCCGAGGATGGCGAGCAGGATGATGACAATAACGTTTTGCAGGTCGCCCGTGCTATCCGTACTGAGATAGTTGACCGCGATGAACGCGCTAGCGGCGGCGAGGCCGCCGATCTGTGGCCCGGAAAGGGGCACCACGGCCACGACCCCCAGATTCAATTCCAGGCTGGCCATCAGCGGTGCGACGTAGTTGCCAAACCCGACGGCGTAGAACGCTGTCGCAAACGCCAATCCCAGCCAGTTACCGAGTCCAGCAATAGAGCCAAAGAGCGGTCCCAGGCCGGAGTTGATGAAGTGGTAAGGGCCGCCAGAGGCCGGCATCGCCGTCGCGAGTTCGCTGGCCGAGAGGGCGGTCAGTATGGCGATTCCTCCCGCGACGACGAACGCAACCGAGGAGGCCGGACCCGCCAGCCCAGCCGCTGCTCCCGGCAAGACGAAGATTCCGGCTCCGACCATCGTCCCGACACCGATCATCAGCGCCTCCTTCAGCCCCAGGGTTCGCTCCAGTTGTGTGCTCGTCTCTACACCCATTGCGTTTATCCACGGATGCCATCAGGTAAACGTTTGCACGGATAGTCGACTACCCGGAGCGGTGTTGTACCGCAAACGGGTTACCCTTCGAAGGGGAGTTCGGGCTCGTACCCAACGGCCTCGACGGCCCCGTCGAGGACCGCCTCGACGTTCTCCGATTCGGTGACGCTCATGTAGTAGTCGGCGTCGACGTCCCGCGAGCGGTCGGCCTTGTTACACACCGAGAGCACGGGGGCCTCGAAGCGTTCGCGGACGTCCGCGAGCAGGTCGAGCTGTACCTCTCTCGGATAGCCACACTCGCCGCTCGCGTCAAGCAAGACGAGGACCGCGTCGGCGGCGTGGGCCAGCGCGCTGACGGCCTGGGCCTCTACGTCGTTTCGGTCCTCCGGTGGCCGGTCGAGAAGGCCCGGCGTGTCGACGAGCTGGTAGCGGATGTGGTCGCGCTCGAAGTGACCGACGTGGATGCGGGTCGTCGTGAAGGGGTACGTCGCCGTCTCGTTGTCCGCGCGGGTGACCGCGTTGACGAAGGAGGACTTGCCGACGTTGGGGTAGCCCGCAACGACGACCGTCGGCTCGTCGGGCCGGATGTCGGGCAGGTCGCGCAGCTGTTCCCGGGCCTCGGCGAGGGCCGCAATGTCGCCCTCGATTTCCTCGACGATGTCGGCCAGGCGGGCAAAGGCCTGCTTGCGGAGCTTCCGTGCGGTCTCGGTGTCACCGGAGTAGAGGCGGCGCTCGTACTCCTGGCGGATGTCCGTCGCCTTGCGGCTCGCCCACCCGAGTTCGTTGAGATGTTTGCGGAGCTCGTCCACGTCGGCGATGGCGTCGGCGAGTTCGTAGTAGAAGGGGTCGAGATCAGCGAGATCGGGCCAGTCGGTCACGACGTTTTCGAGGTTGTCGGAGACGATGTTGGCGGCGGTCGAAAGCATCGACTGCTGGGCGTCGATTCCGGACTTGGCGCGGCCGGCCCGTGCCGCCCGCGAGAAGGCCTTGTCGACGAGCTCGTCGGCGGTGAGCGCCGTCGGAAGGGACTCGAAGGGCTGGCTCATTACCACCTGTAGACGTCGGGAGCGTAAAAGGGCGTTCGTTGCCGCCTCACAGCGGGTCGAAATCGCTCTCGGGCTTATAGCCTAACCGAGACGTCACGGGACCAACAGCGTCATTCCCGAGGCCCGCGAAGGAACGGGCATGACAGATTGGCGCGCCGTCCTGCTCGGCTTTCTCGCCGGCATCGTCTCCGGCCTCGTCGCGTTCGCGCTCCCGGTCGTCGGGCACGTGGGTGCGGGGCTGATCGCGGGATTCGTCGCCGGGATCGTCGCTGGCGGCGGGATCGCGAGTGGCGCCTGGCACGGCCTCCTGGCGGGGTCGCTGGGCGGGCTCGTCCTCGCAGTCATCTTTGCCGCGCTCGGAGCTGCTATCGGCCTCGCCGGCGCCGGGCCGATCGGCGGCCTGCTCGGTGCGAGCGCGTTCCTCGTCGCCGTCCTCATCGCGTTCGTGTTCGCGCTCGACAGCGCGCTCGCGGGGGCGGTCGGCGGTCTGCTGGCTGGCTGATCAGAGACCGGGTCAAATACACTTTCGTTTGCGGCATCCGCAAACCGGGACAACGGTAACCGTCTATTTTCGCGCACCTGGCGTTCCGCGGCATCCATGACCAAGAAGAATAAACGATAGACGCTTGTGAAGGACCGGTTTGTGGTTCGAATTGACGGATCCCGCAAAGCGTCGCCGGGATTAATTG
>JAZKRS010000089.1:0-9179 GCA_036626435.1 Haloarculaceae archaeon
CGGCCTACGAGATGGGGCGTGCGGCGCTGGATTCCGGCCACGAGGTGACCTACTTCCATTACCTCGACGGCGCACTCGTGCCCGTCGCCGACCAGAATCTCCCCGGCTGCTCGGACAGCGGCCTCTACGACGAGATGCCGGTCGAGAAGTTCCGGGAACTCGTCGCCGACGGTGCAGAGATCATCTGCTGTGGCCTCTGTGTCGACGCCCGCGGCATCGACGCCGAAACCGACTACCCCGAGGGCGTCGAGGTCGGCCTCCTGCCGGATCTCGCGGACCTCCTCGGAGAGGCGGACAGGGTGATCTCGCTATGAAACAGGACGTCGTGGTGCTGCTGACGCGCGCGCCCTACGGCCGCGTCCACGTCCCGGAAGGGCTGCGTGCGGCACGCGGGGTCGCTGCTGGCTTCGACAGACACGACGTGACAGCCGCCTTCACCGACGATGCCGTCTACGCCGCGCGGGCCTCGGTCGACCGGGAGGCACTGAACATGCCGGGTCACATCGAGGACCTGTTCGCCGAGGGCGGCGAGATGGTCGTCGATGCGGCCGCGATGGCCGATCGCGGAATCGGGGGGGCAGAGATCGCCGACGATATCGCCGTCCTGTCGGGCGAGGAGATCACCGATCGCATCCGCGACGCAGATCACACCCTGGACTTCTGACAATGTTATACCTCGTCGACAAGCCGATGGCAGACCTCGCGTTCAGAACAGCCGCCGGGGACGACGACGCCCAGGTCGTGTTGGTACAGGACGGCGTGGTCCTCGAACCCGATCTGGACGTCCCCACGTACGCGGTCGCCCGTGACGTCGAGGTGCGTGGCGTCGACCTGCCAGCCGGGGTCGAACAGATCACGTACGACAGGTTGATAGAGTTGGTCGTCGAACAGGAGACCAGGTCGTTCGTATGAGCCTCTTCGAAGACGTCTCGGATCTCGTCGCCGACGGCGAACCAGCAGCGATGCTGATCGTCGTCGACAAGGAGGGCAGCGCTCCGCGTGACGTCGGGACGCGGATGCTCGTCACCGACGACGGGGAGTACGGGACTATCGGCGGCGGCACCGTCGAGAGCCTCGCAGTCGAGGAGGCCCGCGACGTGCTGGTGGGCGATGCCGAACCGGGCGTGCGGACGTACGAACTCGAACCCGGCGGGAACACGGGAATGGTCTGTGGCGGGCAGATGGACGTCTTCGTCGACCGCATTCGGGGCCAGCCACGCCTCTACATCGCCGGTGGCGGGCACATCAGCCAGGAGCTCGCGCCGATGGCCGACCGCATGGGCTATGACGTGACCGTCGTCGACGACCGCGAGGAGTACGCCGACCCCGGCCTGTTCCCAGAGGGTATTGAGGTCCACCAGGGGGACTACGGTGTCGTACTCGGCGATCTGCCGATGACGAGGGAAACGGCCGTCGCCGTCGCGACGCGCAGCGGCACCTTCGACCAGCAGGCAGTCGGGGCCGCTCTCGACGGCGGGGCTGGCTACATCGGCCTCGTCGCCAGCGACCGCAAGGCCAACCGGGTCCTCTCCGGGCTGGCCGACGAAGGACACGCGATGTCGGATCTGGCACGGGTCCGGTCGCCGGTCGGTCTCGACCTCGGGGGCGGCGGGCCGGAGGACGTCGCGCTCTCGGTCCTCGCGGAGGTCCACCGGGACCGACACGGGGCCTCGGGTGAGCGCGCGACGGGGCTAGACCTCGAGGACCTCGTCGTCGTCCGCGGCGGGGGCGACCTCGGCAGCGGCGTCGTCTACCGCCTCCAGACGGCCGGCTACCCGGTCGTCGTCACCGAGGTCAGCGAGCCGTCGGTCGTCCGCCGCGCCGTCGCCTTCGGGTCGGCGATGTACGAGGGCGAGGTGACAGTGGAGGATGTGACCGGCCGCCGGGCAGAGACTGTCGAGGAGGCCGTCTCGATTCTCGACGAGGGTGCGGTTCCGGTGCTGGAAGATCCGGAGGCCACGGTCGCCGAGACACTCGACGCCGCAGTGCTCGTCGACGCTATCATGGCGAAGGGGAAGTCCGACACCGGCACGAGGCGCGACGACGCGGACGTGGTTGTCGGTCTCGGCCCGGGCTTCGAGGCCGGCGAGGACGTCGACGCCGTCGTCGAGACGGACCGCGGGCACGAACTCGGGCGCGTCTTCTATGACGGGACGGCCAGCGCCTACGACGGCGAACCCGGCGAACGCCGCGGGTACACCCACGAGCGCGTCCTCCGGACGCCCGCGGAGGGCCGGTGGGAGACAACCGTCGAGATTGGCGACATCGTCTCCGCCGGTGACGTCGTCGGTCACGTCGACGGGCAGGCAGTCACAACGGCAATCGACGGGCTCGTCCGGGGGCTGGTCCACGACGGGCTGACTGTCTCAGAGGGGGCGAAAGTCGGCGACGTCGACCCGCGCGGCGAGTCGGTCGACTACGAGAAGATTTCGGACAAGGCGCTCTGTCTCGGCGGTGGTGTTCTCGAGGCGGTGCTCCGGCTGGGGTAGTCGGACTGTTGGCTGTGACAGCAGGCGGTATCAGGCAGCTATTCCCGCTCGCCCGGACCGAAACACGGTGTACCTGAGCCAGAGGGCCGTGCCGCCCGCGGTTGCCAGATACAGCGCACCGACGACCAGGAGCGACCGGCCCAGGACGGTCACGGCGAATACGGCGCCGAATCCGGCGACGATCACCCCAAGTGCCACGAGGACGGACATCCCTTCCTTCGATCGAACACTCAGTGTCCGGTCCGTCCTGAGACGGAATCCGACTATCCCGACGGTCAGGAAAGCCCACGTGAGAAAGGGCAGGCCGAGAGTGTTGAGAAGCGTCGCCTCAAGCCGAGCGGACTCGCCGACCAGGAATGCCCAGCTGACGAGTGCGAACCCGGCCCAGGCGACGCTTCGCCACAGTTCCGCTGTCAGTATACGGCGTGTCTCCTGGTTCATAGAACGCAGTTCTGTGCGGTATCCCGTATAAAACCACGCTGCAGTGCCAGGCCTGCACCGGGCCACAAGGTATAACTGACAGCAACAGGCGCCCGCGTCGGACGCTTCACGATGTCGTCGTCTCCAGAGACGGATCGACGAGGGTCGCGCCTTCGCCGTCGGTGACGCGGCCGACCTCGCGAGAGAACACGCCAGCGTCGGCGAGCCCCGCTTCGAAGTCCCCGGCGCGATCCGGGGGAACTGCAGCGAGGAGACCGCCGCTGGTCTCTGCGCTCTGGCCGTCCTCGAGGCCGTACCCGAACAGCCGCGAGAGCGCTGGCGTTCCCTGGATAACGGGCAGGTGCGTTATCTCGGTGCCGACGCCGGAGTTCCGTGCGAGGACGCGACACTCGCCGAGGAGGCCGAACCCGGTCACGTCCGTGGCTGCGGACGCGTACTCGCGGGCGACGCGGCCCGCGTTGTCGTTCGGCGTCGTCATCCAGTCGAGTGCCTCCTTCCCAATCTCCGCTATCGAACGGTCGACGGCCGCGCCGACGGTGTCCGCGAACTCGCCGTCCCGGACCCGGAGCCCGCCCATCGCGGGCTGGGTGCCGAGCGGCTTCGTCAGGTAGAGGCGGTCGCCCGGCCGCGCATCCTGCGTCGTCAGAAGGTGGTCCGGGTGTGCTGTCGCCGTGACTGCCCCGCCGGCGAGTGGCCAGGGGTTCAGCGTCGTGTGCCCGCCGGCGACGGCGCCGCCGACGGCATCGAGTGCGTCGCCCATCCCGGCGAGAATCGCGGGGGCGTACTCCGTGAGCTCCCGGGGGAGTGCAAGAACGATCAGACAGCTCAGATCGTCCGTGGCGCCCGTCGCGAAAGCGTCGCTGGCGGCGTTGCAGGCCGCGACGCGGCCGAAGTCGTAGGGGTCGTCGGCAATGGGGGTGAAGAAATCGACCGTCTGGACGAGCGCGAGGTCACCGCGCAACTGTCGGGCTGCGGCGTCCTCTCCGACACCGAACAGGAGGGCGTCCTCCTGTCCGTCCAGCCCCGCCTCCGAAAGCAGGTCCGTCAGGTCGCCCTGCCCGACCTTGCACGAACAGCCGTGGAGTTCGGCGTACTCGGTCAGGTGTGGCTCCTGGGTGGCCGGTTCAGGTCCGCCCCCGTCTCCTTCGTCGCCCGTCATCGGATCTCGGCGTCCTCCGTGGCGGCGATCCGCAACTCGAAGTCGTCGCCGTCTTCGTCCCCGGCCTCGGCGACATCGAAGCCGTGTTTCCTGCAGGTCCGGCGGAGGTTCTCTTCGGCAGGGGGGTAGTCCCCGCGGACGAGAAGTTCCTCCCCCGGTTCGAGATCCGAGAGCCGTCGCCGGACGATCAGCGCCGGCCGCGGACAGACCTCGCCGGTCACGTCGACCCGTTCCATGACCGGCGATACTGGCCGGCGCCCGATAACAGTTTCTCCGGAAAGGCTCTTTATCGCCGCCCCGCAGGGTCCGGTATGGACCTCGCGGACTGCCTCGGACTCGGTGACCGCGAACTCGTCGCATTCGTCGGTGCTGGCGGCAAGAAGACTGCAATGGGACACCTCACAGCCAGGGGCGAGGCCCGCGACCTCGCGGTCGGCTACACGACAACGACGCACACGCCACCGCCAGCGAACCTCCCGCTGGTGTTGACGGGCGAGCGATCCCCACTCGACGCGCTCGAGGGTGCCACGTCGCCGGTCGCGTTCGCGGCCGAACGTGTCGCCGACCCCGACCGCGCAACGGAGAAGGTTCGCGGGTTCGACCCCGGAGTGATCGACGAGGTCTGCGGGTCGGGTCGGTTCGACTGGCTGCTCGTCAAGGCTGACGGCGCCCGCCGCCGGGAGTTCAAGGCGCCAGGACCCGAGGAGCCGGTCGTGCCCGGCGCGACGACCCACGTGGTTCCAGTCGCCTCAGTCCAGGCTGTGGGAGAGCCACTGGACGCCCCCGCGGTCCATCGGCCCGAGCGCGTGGCAGCGGTCGCCGGCGTCGACGTGGGCGACAGCGTGACCCCGGCGACGGTCGGACAGGTCCTGGGAAGCGACGAGGGGGGTCTGAAGCGCGTCCCTGGCGGGGCGGCGGTGACGCCCGTCGTTAACAAGGCCGACACGGCCGAACTGAGAGAGCAGGCCCGCGAGGCACTCTCGGTGGCACTCGCACAATCCGACAGGCTGACGCGGGGGCTGGTGACGTCGTTCGAAGCGGGCTACTGCGAGGTCGTCGAGCTGTAACGGCGGGCAAAGGGGGCGCTCAGTCGGCCTCGCGGCTGTAAGACTGGAGCAGCGCCGAGGGGACCGCGAGCTGGTCGCTTTTCGTCCGGATGACGGCATAGGCCAGGACGGCGATGGTCGCGATGTACGGGTACGTCGCCATGATCGTCGGGTGGAAGACGAACTCGAGCACCGGGTTGAGCAGATCCGCGAGCGGCGCCCCGCCGCCCAGCGTGAGATCGAGCGACTGAGAGCGGAGCTGGAGTGCGTCGAGCAACCCGAAGAGGTAGGCCCCGATGAGGATGCGCTCGGGGCGCCACTGCGCGAAGATGACGAGCGCGACAGCGATCCACCCGCGGCCGGCAGTCATGCCCGGCACCCACAGCTGCGAAAAGGCAAGCGAGAGGTGGGCGCCGGCAGCGCCGGCGAAGCCCCCGCCGACGACGACCGCCAGATAGCGCATCTTGAAGACGTCGACGCCCATCGTATCGGCCATCTCGGGGTCCTCGCCGACGGAGATCGTCTCCAGACCGAGATTCGTCCGGAACAGGTAGTACCAGACGACCGGGACGAGGAAGATTGCGATGTAGTCAGTCGCAGTGCTCTCGAACAGTGCGCTACCGATCACCGGAACGTCGACGAGAACCGGGATGGCGATCTGGGGGAAGCCCTCGATCGACTCGCTGACCCACTGCTGGCCGAAGAAGGTGGTGATCCCGGTCCCGAGGAGAGTCAGCATGACGCCGCTTATCACCTGGTTCGACTTCAGCGAGATACAGAGGAACGCGTGGACGAAGGCGAGCATCATTCCGAGGACGATACCGACGCCGAAGCCGAGCCAGTAACTCCCGGTGACGACAGTCGTGATGAACCCACTCAGGGCGCCGACCAGCATCATCCCCTCGACGCCGAGGTTCAAGACCCCGGCGCGCTCGCTGATTACCTCGCCGAGTCCGGCGAGCATCAGCACCGTCGCGGCACGGACGGTCGCGTCGAGGAGGCCGGCAACGAAGCCCGCCATCAGGCATCACTCCCCGTTCGCTTTGCGGGCGTCCCGCTCGGCCCGCGGTCGACGTTGATGCCGACGCGATAGCTCTTGAAGAACTCCGCCGTGATCAGAAAGAGGATCACGAGCGCCTGGATGACCTCGGTCAGCGCGGCCGGCACGCCCAGGGCAACCTCCATGCTCGTCCCGCCGACGATGAGCAACGCGAAAAAGAAGCCCGCGAGCATCACCTTCAGTGCGCCGTTGCGCCCCAGGAGGGCGATGACGATCGCAGTGAACCCGTAGCCGGGTTCGAAGTCGGCCCGGAACCGGCCCTGGACGCCGGCGATCTCGCCGATGCCGGCCATCGCAGCGAACGCGCCGCCCAGGACGAACACGAGGATGTACACCTTGTACTTGCTCATCCCCGCCTGCGTCGCAGCCTCGTGGTTCGATCCGACGAACGTGATCTCGAAGCCCAGCCGGGTCTTGCGCATGAGCACGTACGTCACGACGACCATGAGCAAAGCGACGAGGAGACCGGCGTGGATGTTCCCGAACAGGGTCGGGATGGTCGCAGCCTCGGAGAACTGTTCAGTCTGGGGGAAGGTGCCTGCTCCGCCCTGCATCGGCCCCCGGATGAGGTAGTTCTTCAGGTTCAGAGCCACGAACGTCAGCAGAAGCGTCGTGATGATCTCGTTTATGTCGTAGCGTGCCCGGAGCCAGGCGGGGATGCCGGCCCAGACGGCGCCGGAGACGGCTGCACCGAGGAACATTGCCGGCAACAGCAAGTACCAGGGCAGCGAGACGTTGAGCCCGATCCAGGTCCCGGCGAGCCCGCCAAGGATCAACTGACCCTCGGCCCCGATGTTCCACAGCCCGGCCTTCAGCGGGAGATAGACTCCGAGCCCGGTCAGGATCAGCGGAATCGCCTTGACGGTCGTCTCGGTCAGCCCGAACTCGCTCGTGAGCGTCTCGACGAACATCGTCGTGTAGGCGGCGACCGGGCTCACATCGAGGGCGACGAGCGCGATTGCGCTCACGGCCAGGGCCGCAACAACGGTGAAAACCGGCGATCCGTAGGCCAGCCATGTCGGGACGTCCTCCCGGGCCCTGATGTCGAGTTCGACGTTCATCAGAGCTCACCTCGTTCCCCAGTGGCCGGTTCGTTTGTGACGACCTCGGGTGTGGCCGACGTTTCGCCGCCGGTGCTCCCGCCAGTCATCTCCAGGCCGACGCGCTCGCGGTCTGCCTCCTCGGGGACCGTCTCGTAGACGATCTCGCCCTCGTAGATGACGAGGATCCGGTCGCTCAGATCGAAAATCTCGTCGAGATCCTCCGAGATGAGCACGACGCCGGTCCCCTGCTTTCGCTGTTCGAGGATGGAGTCGCGGATGAACTCGATCGCGCCGACGTCGACCCCGCGTGTCGGCTGGTTCGCGACGAGCAGGTCCGGATCGCGGTGGATCTCGCGGGCGAGGATGAGCTTCTGGAGGTTCCCCCCCGAGAGGTCACCGGCCTTCGCGTCGGTGACGTCGTGGACACCGCGGACGTCAAACTCCTCGACCAGCATCTCGGCGTAGTCGCACAGCCCGCCGTAGTCGAGGATCTGTCCGTCCCCGAACTCGCCGTTCCGGAAGTCCTTCATCGTGGCGTTGTGCATCACCGAGAGGTCCTCGGCACAGCCGTAGCGCAGGCGGTCCTCCGGCACGAATGAGACGCCGTTCTCGACGAACCGCCGCGGATTCGCGCCTGTGAGGTCGGCCCCGTCGACGACAATCTCCCCCTCGGTCAGGTCACGCAGGCCAGCGGTCACCTCGGCGAGTTCCTTCTGTCCGTTCCCGCTGACGCCGGCGATGCCGACGATCTCTCCCGACCGGACCGTCAGATCGACTCCGGAGAGCACTTCGATCTTCCGCTCGTCCTCGGCACGGAGCCCACGAGCCCGAAGGACTGGCTCCCCGATATCGACGGGCTCCTTGTCGATCTGGAACAGCACCTCGCGGCCGACCATCAGTTCTGCGAGGGCCGCCCTGGTGACCTCGTCGGTTTCGACAGTCCCGACGTTCGCCCCCTCCCGGAGGACTGTCACGCGGTCCGTGATCGACTTGATCTCCTTGAGCTTGTGCGTGATGAAGATTATCGAGATTCCCTCCCGGGCGAGCTGTTCGAGCGATTCGAAGAGCCGTTCGGCCTCGTTGGGTGTGAGGACGGCAGTCGGCTCGTCCAGGATGAGCAGGTCGACGTCCCGATACAGGGCCTTCAGGATCTCCACGCGCTGTTGCTGGCCGACGTCAAGTTCCCAGATCTTCGCGCCGACCTCGATGTCGAACCCGTACTGGTCGGCGAGTTCCTGGATCCGCTGTTCCGGTACCTCCAGGCCGAGCGAGAAGCGTTCGGCGAGGCCACGAGCGAGGCCGTTCGTCCGGAGTGACGCCGGCAGCCAGCTATCGTCTGCCCTGAACGCGCCCGCTGGCTCGCGCTCGCCCAGGACGACGTTTTCGGCGACCGTCAACCGGGGGATGAGCATGAAGTGCTGGTGGACCATCCCGATCCCGGCGTCGATGGCATCCTGGGGGGAGTCCAGATGGAGGCGCTGTCCGTCGAGATAGATTTCGCCCCCGTCCGGCGAGTAGAGTCCGTAGAGGATCTTCATCAGTGTGCTCTTGCCCGCGCCGTTCTCCCCGAGTAGACCGTGTATCTCGCCGCGTCGGACCGGGAAATCCACGTGGTCGTTGGCCACGACCCCGGGGAACTCCTTGAAGATATCCTCCATCTGGAGGAATGGGTCCTCAGTCATGGCTGGGATTCACGACCATGAATCTCTAACCCACGATTATAACGTTTTTCAAAGGGGCCGTGTTTCTCGACCGGGGTCGATTTTTGTACCAAGGGGTGGTTTTATACGTTCGCGCAGCACAACAGGGAGTATAGCGGATCCAACGAGCAGAGTGGATTCCGGACCCAGAAATCATGAAACGAAACATCTCACGACGTGACGTGATCGGAGCGATTGGTGCTGCTGGCATGATCGGCCTCGCCGGGTGTGGCGGCGACGG
>JAZKRS010000090.1:0-9008 GCA_036626435.1 Haloarculaceae archaeon
CGAGCGCTTCCCGTTGCTGTTTCGTGAGGCTACTTTCTATCGTGGCGTCGAGACCGTGGCCGGTCTCCGTGTCCGCCGTGAGCTATCCACCCGGACGTGATTTGCTTAAACCGTGGCGCCACAAACCGGGAGTATCACGAGCCAAACGTACTTCTCTGGTGTCGTGGCGCTTTACAGAGTCACGTCCGGGTGTATATAAAGGCTAATCATCACCACCCCTCAACTTGTTCAAAGTACTGTTCCGGCCCATCATGAACTATGACCACAACGTTCGCATCAGGGATTTCCTGCGTTATTTCTTGGGCAATTTCCATAGCAGCACCTGAACTCGGGCCGATGAGTAGGCCGTTGTCATCAACCTCATGCTTTGCCCGACTCTTCGCAACTGAATCAGCGACCGGGATAATATCGTCAATTGCAGACTTATTAATCACATCGGTAGTTCGCCACTGTCCAAGCCCCTCAACATCAACATCGTACTCAGTCGATTCTTCACCGCGGAACTCCCGCCATACGTTCGAATCTTTCCCATCGGCACCAATCACCTGCACATTAGACATGTGCTCCTCGAAATACTCTGCTATCCCAGACACGATACCCGTCGTAGAGACTGCACCGACAATGTGAGTCACTGCAGTATCCGCCAGTTGTTTATGCAGTTCAGCGCCGGTCCATTCTGAATGGACGTAACGGTTTAAATTTCGCTCGTACTGGTTCAGATACACAGCGTCATGTTCTTCAGCATACGTTTCGGCAACATTCTGATAATAGTATTTCGAATCATGACTAACGTTGCCTGGAACCTTGATGACCTCGGCACCGAGCGCCTTGACAAAACCCCGTTTGATACGCGAACTCGACTCCCGCATGACGATAGTACATGGATGTTCGAGACGGTTTGTGGCGAGGGCGACAGCTCCTGCGGTATTCCCGGAACTCGCTTCAACGACACGTTGGCCGGAATCAAGTTCACCCATCTCACGAAGGCCGAGAATCATTCCGACGCCCAGCCTATCCTTGTGGCTTAATGTTGGATTCTGCCGCTCCATCTTACAGACGATTTGTTCGTTCGCAGGATGTGGTACGAGAGGGGTATTACCGATCTCTCGCAGAATAGGGTCGGAAGCAGCAGCACGGAACGGCGAATCGGAAGGATCGAAATCAACAAACGATACAGAGAGGTCACACTGTGGTTCAGGATGATCACCGGACTGTTCCCCAGACAACGCCTCCCACACCTCCGTACAACCAGCTCTGCCAGGAATGTCATCTAACCGGTCGGAAGTCATACGACAGCAATATAATCTGATAGTAAGGTAATAAATTTACTGGATTGCTTCGTGGCGGTGTAGATTTCTAATGTGGAGTGAACCAGATGCTCAACTCTGCCGAAATTCGTGCTATGGCGGGCGTGCAGAAGTGTTCACAGGGCTGAGCCGGTCGCTCTCTCTGCGGCAGGTTCTCTCCAGAGTACAATTAACGATGCCCAGCAATCTCTACGACTTGATCCCAGAGTGCTGGCTCAACCGTCACGGTCTCAGCGTGCTCACCGCGGACTGCTGTTCTGCTGGGGAGGCGAACAGACTCATGATCCCCAGCAGGGGCCGTATTAGTCAACCGCTGCAAGAACGACTCGATTCGGTCAACGGCTTTGGGCCCACCGAGTGCCTGCGGATCAATCGCCATGAACAGATCACCCTTGGTACACTGATCGGCTGTATGATACGTCCCAGTGACCTCCCGCCCCATCGATGCACCGACGACTCCACCCGCTAACACCTCAATAGCGATTGCGAGTCCAGAGCCTTTTGGACCCCCAAACGGAAGGATCGCGCCATCAAGTGCTGCATCTGGGTCGCGGGTCGGGTTGCCCTCTGCGTCGAGTGCAACCCCTTCTGGGAGCAACTCACCCCGTTCAGCAGCCGCTTCAATACTCCCGCGGGCGATGGCTGACGTGCTCATATCGAGATTAAATGGTGGATCAGTCGGCAATCCAATAGCAATGGGATTCGTTCCCAAGATGGGCTCTGAACCACCGTATGGGGGCATCGCCGGCTCTGTATTGGTGACCGCAATGCCGACATATCCTTCACGACGAATGATATCAGTATAGTACCCAAGCATACCGAGATGGGTGCTATTGTGGACCCCAACCGCACCGATGCCGTACTGATCTGTGCGACTGACAAGTTCACCAACTGCTTCACTCGCGACGACAGGGCCGAGTCGCGATCCGCCACATAATGTCACCACCGCAGCAGTGTCGTGCTTGCGTTCGATTCTTCCCTCTGGGTCAACATTATCGTGTTTGATCCCGCGGATGTATCGCGGGAGTCGAATCAACCCGTGAGAATGTTTTCCGCGTGCATCTGCACTCACGAGGACATCTGCTACGATCGCAGCGTCGGATGGTGTAATCCCATGTACACTGAACGCGTCGGCAGCAACGGTCTTCGCTCGTTCACGCTCTATCTCAATCATTATTACTCACCTGACACGTGCCGATGTTGGCCTCGCACAGTTGACTGGCCATTCATCTCATAAACTACTCGAACGACATAATTAATATTTGGTCCGGGAGCCTGTCGGAAAAACACCACCAGACGACGCGATCGAGAATTCTAACTAGCCCATATTCCGCCTCCCCTGATTTCAGCCCAATCAATTCACAGCTCTTCAGGCGGGGCGCGCTCGCGCACGAACTCGTGGATCTCAACGAAATCTTCGGGGATGGTTCGATCGAGTGTGCGCTGTGACCTGTTGTTTTCGAGGGGCCCTGGCTCCGCCGCGGACTCCCCGCCGGGCCTGACCCGCACACCCTTTGCCGGCGCACCGACAGCGACGTGGTTCGCGGGCACGTCACCTCGGACCATGGCAGATGCCCCAATCAATGCGTTTTCGCCGACCCGGCAGCCGGCGCTGACCATGGCACTGTAGCCGACCTGAGCGTCGTCCTCAATAATGGTCTTGTATGTCGTGACGTCGGTTTGATCGACGATATCGTGGTCGTGACTGTGCAGATGCCCGCGGTCTGCGACAGTGACACGATCACCGATCACGAGTTTGCCTCGGTCGTCAAGCAACACATCATTGTGGACGAACGCGTTGTCGCCCATATGGATATTGTGTCCACACTGGATCTTGATACCGCTGTACAGTTCGAGGCCGTCACCTGCCTCGGCGAACAGGTGGTTGGCGAGTGTCTGTCGAAACGGGAGCGCGAACGCGATGTTGTGTGCAAGCGGTGATTGGTCGAAGGTGCGCCAGAGGTAGCGGAGACAGGTCGACTCACGGCAGGTGTCAAGATCCTGTTCGGCCCACCGATCGGCTTCCGTGAGCACGTTTCGCGGATTGTAACTGCGGAGGCGTGCCTCGACGATTGAGGGGAGACGCTTGTCGGATCGATACCGCTGGAGCAGTTCCCTATCGTCAAACAGGTCGGCCAGAATCTCTTGGACGGCAAGGGCTGGATCGCCGTTCGAGAGACGGTCGTCAACGTGGGCTATTGCTCGATCAATCGTCTCTGCGGTGTCTGTCGGGATGTCGACGTGTCGTTTCATGACTTATGAGCAGGCATCGACTGGAGAGGTGATCGCTGTTGACGCATTCGCGACTGACTGTATCCTGTGTTTGTGACCCCAGAATAATAATGATTATGGATACGAGGACTTGGATTCTGTGAGTTGTTGCCACACGTGACGTGGCTGGTGATAGCCTGTTTCAGTCCTAAGATGTCGTATCGCGAGATTTACAGCCACACAATTTGCATCCTATTCACAAGTTGAATTGATTGATTTCACAAGCGAATATTGTTATGAAGCTCGGTACGAGGGGCTACTCGGCGTGAAGTGACTGGCCAGCGGTTCGACGGCCGGCTAGCCGCCGCTGACGGGCGGGAAGAGTGCGAGTTCAGTTCCCTCGTCGACGACCGTCTCCCAGCCGTCCGCCGAGCGGAAGGGATCCTCGCCGTCTACGAGCAGTCTGACGTGGTCGTACAGCTGTTCGTCCTCGTCGAGTACCTCCGGCTCGAGTTCCGGATTGGCCTCGAGCAGCGCGTCGAAGGCCTCCCGGAGAGTCGCCTCGCCGTCGATACCGACAGTGACGGTGTCGCCCCCGGCGGCCTCGGCGAGCGTCGCGAAGAGCCTCCACTCCATACGCACATCTGGGGCGCCGTGACAAAGAGCGTTCGCCTTAACGGCACAAGCCCCTGAGCAATGTCGACCCCTGCGGGGTCGACTATGCTCACGACGGTATAGCCGTCAGTATCACTCGTCGAGGCGCATGTCCCCGCCGGGGCTGTCGGAGATGTCGTCCTCCCAGTCGGCCTCGCCGGACTCGAACTCCTCCTTGAGTTCCTCGAAAGACGTCCCGCCGCCCGCGCTACCGTCGTCGTCCCCGTCTTCGCTCTCGTCGTCCTCTTCGAATCCAATATCGTCGTCGAGATCGAGCCCTCCCTCGGGTTCGCCGACGTCGAGCGCCGAGAGGTCGTCTCCCGATTCCTCGGTGGCCTCCTCGTCGTCGCCCCACTCGCTCTCGCCGGATTCGAACTCCTCTTTTAGCTGCTGGAACGAGGACGCGTCCGCCCGCCCGTTCACCCCGCCAGCGCCGTCTTCTCCGGCCGTCGGCGTGCTCTCTGTCGCCTCGTCCGGCTCGGGCTCCGGGCGCTGGGTGCCGCCCAGCGACGGATCGAGCGGCGCCGCGGCCCGTGCCAGTCTCCTGAGCGAGTCCGGGCGGGCGATCGCGAAGACCTCCTCACCCGGTGCGAGGACGTGCGTCCGCCCGGGCAACGCGACTGGCTGTTCGTCCCCGGACTTGATTGCCACGACTGTCAGGTCGAGCGCGCCGACGGGCAGCCCGTGGAGCGGGCTGCCGGCTTCGACTGTCACGGAGCTGAACGTCTCGTCGGCGGCCCGGAGGAGTGACGCGAACTCCCTGTCGGGCCGGTCGTCGACTGGGAGCGTGACGAGCCTGTACTCCTTTCGCGGGTTGACCGTCGGCGTGTCCGCGGCGTCGATCGCGACAGTCACCGTGTCCTCTGCCACCCCGCGGAGTTCCGCGGTGAGGATCCGCTTCATCGGATCGGTCTCCCAGACCTGCACGAGATCGCCGGCGCTTGCGGCGAATGCGGGGTCGGCCCGGAGCGCGACGGCGTTTGTCGCCGGCGGGAGCGTCGACCCGATCCCTGCGGCACGGCTCCCGAGTGCGAGGTACTCGACGGCCCCGTCGTCGGCCAGTTCGATGTCGACGTGTCCGACCGCGTAGTCGCTTTTGAGCCGGGCGACGAGCCGATCGGTCAGCTCCTCGACTGTCAGCCGGCGCGGGAAGAGGAACGTCTTTCCTCCGAGCTTCCCCTTCGTCTCCTCGGGAACTGGGTCGTATCCGACGATGTCGTCGATCTCCTCGGGGAGTGTGACGGCGGTGACACGGCCGACCGACTGGACGAGCCGACCGACGTCCGTCTCGACCCCGTCGATGTCACCTCCGAGGGCGACGTCGGTCCCGAAGCGGTCGCCGGCCCGCCGGCCGAGCACTGCGCCCCCGGTCGCGACGGCGAAGGCGGCGATGTTGAAAAGCGCCACCTCCGTCTCCGTCGGGAGGGTGCTCCCGCTGATGACCTGTCCGAGTGCCCGCGAGGTGTTCAGATAGACCGCGACGCCGGCGAGCCCGACCAGAAGCGAGAGCCCACGGGGGACCTCTTCCCGGACGTACCACCGGTAGAGAAACGCGGCGAGGGCCGCGAGCGTCCCGGCGAGTACGACGAGGCCGGCCAGCTGTGCGACGAGGTCGATGACTGTCCGCACTGCCGAGGAGGCCGCGACCATCAGCTCTCCCCCCGCTGTCCCGTGTCTCCGAGTGCCGAGTCGAATTCGTCGAATGCGTCCCGGTCGCCCGCGGCGAAGAGCTGATCGCCCGCTGTGAGCCTCGTCTCCCCGTCCGGGGCCAGTATCCATCCCTCCGCTGTCCTGGCAGCAAGCACCGAAACCCCGTAGGACTCCCGGACCCCTGCCTTGCCGATCGGGCTCTCGTCGAGGGCGCTCCCGGCCCGGACCGTGAACCGCCGGAAGCGCTTGTTGGCCCGCCGGAGCAGCGAGACCACCTCGTACTCCCGGCGCGTGCCCCGGGACTCGACGACGATCTTTGCCTCCTCCGCCCGCAACAGCGGCTGGACGTCGGTCCGCGTGACTGCGACCGTCAGCCGGCCCTCGCCGCCGTCGGTCGTCGGTGCCCGGACTGGCTTCGGAGTTTCTTCCTCCGTACCCTCGCCGGCCGGGGCGAACTCGACCGGCTTTGCCTCCTGTTCGTCCCCGGCGCCGGACCGCGCACTGATCACGGTCCCCCGGACCTGGGCGTCGGGCGTGATGACCGTCACTTCGTCGCCGCGAGCCAGGCCCGTCGGGATCAGCCCGCGCACAGAGACGGCGTGTCGCCCGTCGTCGATCCGCTTCGAGAGCCCGGAGAAGGGCGGGGCCGCGACCACTGTCGCCTGTCCGCGCTCGTCGACCGTCACCGCGACCTCCCCGAGGGCGTGTTCCGTCTGGAGCCGCTGGGCCATCCGCTCCTCGAGTTCGTCGAGTCGCAGGTCCGCCGGAAACGTCATCTCGGTGTTGCGGAGCTCGGCTCGCATCTCCTCCGACAGCGGCGGATACCCCTCAATGTCCGCGACTTCGCCGACGACGCGAACCCGGACCTCGTCGCCCGCGCTGATCAGCTCTGCCAGATCCGCCGACAGCTTCCGGCCGCCGAGCTTCGACAGGGATGCCCGTTTCGGAACGGTCGCCCCCATCTGGTCGCCCTTGCTGTGGGCAAAGAGGGAGAGCATCCCGACGATGAGGATGGCCGTGACGATGCGCCCCGCGTTCGGCGTCTGTGTGATCGACGGGTCGACGAGCGCCAGCAGGCCGCCGTTGACGCCGGCGAGCGCTATCGCGAGAATCGTCACGCCGAACCCTGGCAGGGTCACGTCTGTGACGTACTTGAAGGCGAACCCCAGCCCCCAGGAGATGAGTGCCGGGATGATGCCGACGAGGAGCCCGAGATAGATCCCGAGCAGAATTTCGACCGGCAGCGACGCCATACGCGGACACACGCAGTCCGGTTGTAAATGGCTGTCGCCGTCTGTCACGGACGGTCGGAACTGTAGCGACCGACAGCCGGACGCAGTCAGTGGCTCGTCAGCCGGGCGACCTGATTCCGAACGGGCGCACCGACACGGCCCTGGAGGCTCTCGACGTCGCGGTCGCCGCCGGCGTTGACCAGGTAGACCCGCCCCTCCGGGCCGCCGTACCGCCCGTGGAAGTCGTAGACGAACCCGTAGACGCTCGTATCGGCCGGCAGGTCGTCGCTCTCCCCGAGGAAGGTGACCTGGCTGTCGACGTTGTACTCGACGAGCCGATCGATCGTCTCCCCTCTCCGTCCGGCGGTCTCGACGATGCCAGCATCGAGGGCGTCCTCGACGATCGGGACGAGCAGATCGACGAGCTTCTGGATGCCCGCCGGCTCGCTTCCCCCGTCGGTCACGTGGTCGTACGCGGCGGTGACCGCGCCACACTGCGTGTGTCCGACGACCGCGACGGTCCGGGTTCCCGTGTGGACGACCGGATAGAGGAGGCTCCCGTCGACGACAGTTCGTGTCTCCCCGTCGTCGTGGACGCGGTCCCGGACCTGGTTGCCGATGTTGCTCGGAGTGAACAGCTCGCCGGGCTCACTGACCTCAAACATCCCGGCCTGGGAGACACGTGAGTCCGAACAGCAAATCGAGACGACGTCTGGCTTCTGGCCGTCGCGTACGTCGTCGAAGTACCCCTCCGGGAGGGACGCCACGTGGTCGGCGTTGCGCTCGAGAAGCCTGGTAGCGCGCTCGTCCATACCCGGGGTTATCACGCCCTGTCACAAAACCTCCACCGATCTCCGGTCGCCTCAACACCCTGCCAGCGGGATCGAGAGCCCGTCACCCATCCGCTCGACCGCTGTATCGAAGGCCGCCGATCGCTCGCGCATCGCCTCGCGGACCCACGCCGCGGCCTCCCCATCTGCCAAAGTGGCCCGCTCGCGTTCGATCTCGACCGGGACGACGCGGAGCTCGTCGAGCGTTCCATCGGTGACGACCAGTTCGAAGAGGGCGCTGCGCTTGTTGTGCAGTCGCTCCTTGTGGATGTAGTCGTCGACGAAGTCGCCGGCGTCGTAGACGATGGGGCGGCCCCGGTACACCTCGACGCCCTGGAGGACGTGTGCGCTGTGGCCGTGGACGATATCGACGCCGCGCTCGATCAGCCAGCGGGCGAAGCTCTCCTGCGTGGCGTCGGGGGCGGTCTCCCAGTTCGGCCCCCAGTGCAGGCTGGCGAGGACGAGGTCCGGAGCGGCCGCCGAAACGCGCTCGAGTGCGTCGCCCACGAGCGCCCGTGTCGTGGGATCGGTCCGGTCGAGCGGGAGGTAGGCCGTCCCCGGACTCTCCTCGCCGGCGGCGTAGGCCGGCCACTGGTCGGTCAGCGCAATTGTGGCGACGGTCAGGCCCCCCACATCCACGACAACGAATTCGAGCGCCGCCTCGCGGTCCGGTCCGGCACCTGCGGCCTCGACCCCCGCCCCGGTCAGGTGAGCGATCGTGTCCCGCAACGCGGGTTCGCGGAAATCGAGGACGTGGTTGTTCGCGAGGCTGGCGACCGAGGCGCCCGCCGCCTCCAGGGCCGGGACTGCGAAGTCGGGGTCCGCCCGGAAGTAGTAGGCCTTGTCCGGCCAGCGCTCGCCGCGTGTCGAGACACAGCACTCCAGGTTCAGGACGAGCCCGTCGAGCGCCCGGAGCCGGTCCAGCGTGGATCCCCAGACGCCCGCCGGATCGCGCCCGGCCCAGCGTTCGTTGACGCTCCGGCCCAGCATCACGTCGCCGACGAGGCCGATCCGGGCGTCGACCGACCCCAGATCGGGGCAGTCACCGCTCGCCCCGCCCGGCGCTTCCAGACAGCCCGCCAGCCCCGCGACTCCGGCCGACAGCAGGGCGCGGCGCGTCAGTC
>JAZKRS010000091.1:0-8859 GCA_036626435.1 Haloarculaceae archaeon
TCGGCGTGCCCGCCGCCCGCGACGTCGACACGTTCGTCGGCGGCCGCGTCCAGATGGCCGAGTTCGAGATCCCCGAGGCGAGCCCCGTCGCCGGGCAGACTGTCCAAGAGGCGGACCGGTTCGACTCGCTGACCTTCGCCGCGATCATCCGGCCCGACGACCTTGTGATTCCGACCGGCGAGACGACGATCCGACCGGGCGACGAGGTCGTCGTCATCGGATCCAGAGAGAGCGTGCGGAAACTCGCCTCAGAAATTGCACCCCACCATGGCGGTAACTCCGACATCCTGATCGTCGGCGGGTGCAACATCGGCTACCAGACGGCACGCCTTCTGGAGGACAAGGGGTTTCACCCCCGCCTCGTCGAACACGACCCCGAACGGGCGCGTGAACTGGCTGAGGATCTGCCCAACACGAGGGTCCTCGAGAGCGACGCCACAGACCGGGACTTCCTCGAACGGGAACACGTCGAGAAGGTTGACGCCTTCATCGCGACGCTGGCCAGCGACGAGCAGAACCTGATGGCCTGTCTGATCGCCAGGCGGATGGGCGCAGAACGGACCGTTGCGGTCGTCGAGGATCCGGAGTACGTCGACCTCTTCGAGGAGGTCGGCGTCGACGTCGCGGTCAATCCGCGGGAGGTGACTGCCGAGGAAATCACGCGATTCACCCGCGAGCGCCGCACCGAGAACGTCGCACTCATCGAGAGTGACCGCGCGGAGGTCCTGGAGATCGAAGTCGACGACAGCAGCGTGCTCGTGGGACGCCCCATCGGTGAGGCGATGCGGGATCTCCCCGAGGCAGTCGTCATCGGCGCGATCACCCGAAACGGCGACTTCGTCATCCCGCGTGGCGACACGGTCGTCGAACCCGGCGATCACGTCGTCGTCTTCGTCGACGCGGCCGTCGTCGAAGCGGTCACGGCTGCGATTTGAACGGGTGAAGTTATAGCCGTCAGTATGACTCGCCCGGGATCAGCGTTGCCAGAATGCCCCGGTAAAGAGCACCATCACGGGGATGATTTCGAGGCGGCCGATCCACATGAGAAACGTCATGAACAGCTTCGAGGTTGCGGGGAACTCGAGGTAGCTCCCGAACGGGCCGAGCAGCCCGAACCCGGGGCCGATGTTCCCGATGGTCGCGAGGCTGGCGCTGAGTGCTTCGAGTGTCGTCAGTGACAGCCCGACCCGTGCGGCGTCGAGTGCGATCAGGACCGCACCGACCCCGAACAGGGCGAGATACAGCAGCGTGAACCCGAACACGCCGCGGACTGCTCCCTCGTCGATGACGTGGCTCCCGAGGCGGATCGGCTGGACCTCCTCGGGGTGTGACGCCGTCACGAGTTCGCGCTTGATTGCCTTGATCACGATGACCCACCGGACGACCTTGACCCCGCCGCCGGTCGAACCCGCCGAACCGCCGATGAACATCGCGAACAGGAGTACCATCTGTGCGTCGGTGTCCCACTTGGCGAAGTCGGCGGTCGCGTAGCCGGTGGAGTTCAAAAGCGACCCGATCTGGAAGGCCGCCTGTCTGAGCGAGTTCTCGAAGACGCCCGCGGTCGTCCCGCCCAGCCGCATCGACGGCGCGGAGCCGAGAAAGAGCAACACGGCGAGGACGGCCGTCGTGGCGACGATCGCGCCGATGTACGTCCGGAACTCCGGGTCGCCCAGGAAGAGGTCGACGTCCCGGTTCACCAGGAACCAGAACAGCGCGAAGTTGGTGCCCGCGACGATCATGAATGGGATGACGAGCCACTGCACCGCAGGGGAGAAGGCGCCGATGCTGTCCGCCTGTGGCGAGAACCCCCCCGTCGGGAGCGTCGTGAACGCGTGAGAGATGGCGTTAAAGGCGTCCATGTTGGGCGCGAGGCCGCTGACGTGTAACGCGAGCAACAGCGCGACGAAGACGACGGTAAAGCCGAGGTAGACGAGCCAGAGCACGCGGGCCGTCTCGGCGATCCGCGGCGTGAGCTTCTGCAGCGAGGGGCCGGGTGCCTCGGAGTCGATGAGCTGTGCCCCGTTGACGGCGACCTGGGGCAGGATCGCGACCATCAGCACGATGATCCCCATGCCACCGAGCCACTGGGAGAGCTGCCGCCACAGCAACAGGGCGTGGGAGTGGCGGTCCAGCGATATCTTGCCCATCACCGTCGACCCGGTCGTGGTGAACCCCGACATCGACTCGAAGAGGGCGTTGACCGGGTGTGCCAGCGTCGACGCCGTTCCCCACCCCGCGATGACGTAGGGGACGGCACCGACGACGGAGACGGCCAGCCAGGCGAGTGCGACCAGCAGCATCGACTCCCGCGCGCCGAGTTCGTGGTCGGGTGACAGCTGTTCGAGCCCGAGGCCGACGAGGACGGCGATTGCCATCGAGATCAGGAAGACGACGGTGTCCTCGCCGTAGACGAGACTCGTCAGCAGGGGGACCACCATCGCGACCGCGAGCCACTTGATGACCGTGCCGGTGAGTGCGACGCTCGTTCGCCAGTCGACGTAGATGTCCCTCACACCAACTCACTCCGATCGGACGCCTCGACGAGGGTCAAACACATTGGCCAGGATTGGGGGGGACGGTAAGAAATTGTCGACACGGGAGGCCGGGAGACGCTTATCCGTCGGCCGCGAGGACGCGCTCGACGCGTTCGGCGGGGTCGTCTGCCCCCGCTTCGCGCAGGCCGGCCACCGCGTCCCGGAAGGCCGTCTGATAGCTCGCGGGCCCGTGGTACTCGCCGAAGGCGCCGTCGGCGGCAGCCTCGCCCGCGAGGCCGAAGGCCGCGGTCCCGAGCAATGCAGCGCGTTCGACGTCGTCGATTGCGCCGGCCATCGTGGCGACGGTCGCGCCGAGCATACAGCCCGTGCCGACGACCTCGCCCATCATCGGGTGGCCGGCCCGGACCTCGTAGGCAGCCTCGGCCGTGGCGACGACGTCCGTCTCGCCCGAGGCGACGACGACGGCGTCGAACTCCCGGGCGCAGGCGACTGCCGTCTCCGCGATGTCCGCGTACTCGCCGACGGATTCGACGCCGCGCACGTCCGCGTCGTCGCCCGTGAGTGCCGTGATCTCGCCGTAGTTGCCCTTGATCGCTGCCAGGTCGATTTCGGTTGCCAGGCGCTCGGCCACGCGGTCACGGGTGGGCGTCGCGCCGACGCCGACGGGGTCGAGAACGACCGGGACGCCGACCTCGCTGGCCGCCTCGCCCGCCGCGACCATCGTCGCCTCGCCGGTCTCGCTGACGGTGCCCATGTTGAGCAGGCAGGCCTGTGCCGCGGCGACCATGTCCGCGATCTCGCGCTCGTCGTCGGACATCACCGGCAGACCGCCCCAGTGGAGGATGACCTGCGCCACGTCGTTGACCGTGACGTCGTTCGTGAGGGCGTTGACCAGCGGCCCTGCCTCCTCGACGGCCGCGAGGCCAGCATCGAGGTCGAGATCGGGGGTGGTCACGCCTTCCCTCCCGGGTCCGCGTCGGTCGCGGCCCCGGCGTCGCCACCCTCCGCGCGCCGGCGCGTGCCCGCAACGACCGCCTCGCCGAGCCGCCGGGTCGCCGCCTCGGGGTCCTCCGTGGCCGTGATCGCGGAGATGACCGCCACGCCGTCGGCTCCAGCGGAGACCACGTCGGCGGCATTCTCGGGCGTTATGCCGCCGATGCCGACAAACGGGATCTCGACGGCGTCGTCGACCGCACGGACGACGTCCAGCCCCAGGTCGCCCTCCTCGTCGGGGACGTCCTTCGAGCCGGTGGGAAAGAGCGCGCCGACGCCGAGGTAGTCCGCCCCCGCGGCTTCGGCTTCCCGGGCCGCCTCGACCGTCGAGACGGAGCGGCCGATCAGCGCGTCGGGGCCGAGTTGCTCCCGGGCGGCCTCGACGGGCAGGTCGTCGTCGCCGAGGTGGACGCCGTCGGCGCCGGCGGCGGTGGCCACGTCGACGCGGTCGTTGACGACGAGCGCGACCTCTGCCTCGCGGGTCAGCTCCCGCAACTCGCGGGCGACTGCCAGCTGCTCGCGTGCGCTCCTGTGCTTTTCGCGGACCTGTACGACGTCGACGCCGCCGTCGATCGCGGCCGCGACGACCTCGGGTGTCGTCCGCCCGGCCGAGAGGTCGGCCTGCGTGACGAGGTACGTCTCCAGTGCTGTCATCGTCGCACGTAGTTGCCGGAGGTGCTTACGGGTGACGACTCCGGCCGGGTCGGTCGAAGCCGCGTCGGGCGTCCCCTCAGCCCAGATAGTCGAGAACTTCCTCGCGGTAGGCCTCCGTACGGTCCTCGACGACCCAGTGGTAGGCGTCCGAAAGCGCCACGAGGTCGGCCTCGCCGGCGATGTCTGCCTGGAGGCGCTCGGCGTAGTCGACGGACTGGAGGATGTCGTCTGCCCCCCACAGCAGGAGCGTCTCGGCCTCGATCCGTCCGTAGTCGAGTTCGGCGGTGTGGTTCGTGTTCGTCGAGATGGCGTTGCGGACCAGCGAGACGCGCCCCTCCCCGGACTGCCAGGGTGCGCGCATCCCCGCACAGAACTCCGCGTGCTCGTCGGTGTCGGCGACCAGCCCCTGGTCGAAGACAAAGGCCATCTTCGTCTCGAGTGTCTCCTCGTCGGCCAGCTCCTCGGCCATCCCCGGCAGGCCGAGGCTGTGGACGAACTCCACCGGCCAGGAGTCATAGCATGCGGCGTTCGAGAGGACGAGGCGCTCGATTCGGTCGGGCTGGTGGGCCGCGAGCCGGAGCGCGACGCCGCCGCCGATGTCGTGGCCGACGAGCGAGACGGCCTCGACGCCAAGGTGATCGAGCAGCGCGTCGAGCATCGCCTCCTGAGCGCGGAGTGAGCGGTCGAAGCCGTCCTGTTTTGCGGAGTTGCCGTAGCCGAGCAGGTCGGGCGCGACGACGTGGCGCCGCTCGGCAAGCGCCGGCGCAACCGCCCGCCAGAGGAACGACCACGTTGGGATCCCGTGCAGAAAGATGACCGGCGGGCCGTCGTGTTCGACCCCGCCCTCGTAGTACGCCACCTCGAGGTCGTGACCGTCGACAGACAGCGTCGTCGTCGTCTGTTCGGCTGACCAGTTCTCGTGGTTCACGGGCGGTCACCTCCGGAGCAGGCGGTCGAACCGTCACCGGGTCGTCTCGTCTGCAGGCCTCGCTTTCCGGGACGTCTCGGCTGGATCATGCCCCTGGGTGGGTAGCGCGAGTCAAAAACAGTACCGGTCAGCGGGGTTATCGGCCCGCCGACGAGAGGGTGAGCTCCTCGTCGGCGTCCGGGTAGGGAACCTCGGCGACCGTCCCGTCGGCAGGGACGAATGCACGCTCGCCATCGAAGATCATCCGGGCCTCTGCCTGGAGATCCCGCCACGCGTTCCCGGCGTACCGCGAGGAGATGTGGGTCAGCGCGAGCCGCTTTGCCCCCGCCTCGTTTGCCACGATGGCGGCCTCGCGGGCTGTCGAGTGTGCCGTCTCGCGGGCGCGGTCGCCGTGGTCGTCGCCGAACATGCTGTCGTGGACCAGCAGGTCCGCATTCTCCGCTGTCGCGACGACGCTCTCGCAGGGGCGCGTGTCGCCGGTGTAGACGAGCGTTCGCCCCGGCCGTGGCGACCCGACGACCTCCTCGGGCTGTATCAGGCGCCCGTCGTGTTCGACCGCCTCCCCCTCGTGGAGCTTCGAGTACTTCGGGCCGGGCGGGATGCCGAGCTCCTCCTCGGCCTTCTCGCGGTCGAACCGGCCCTTGCGGTCGTCCTCGACGAGGGCGTACCCGACCGCGTTCGTCCGGTGTTCGACGTCGACGGCCCGCACCTCGTAGTCATCGCGCGCGAGGGCGACGTCACCGGGGTCGACCTGGTGGATCCGGACAGGGTACGAGGGGCGTTCGCCCGTCACGGCGACGAGGCGCTCGATCCGCTCGCGGGTTCCGGCGGGCGCGTGGACGGCCAGGGGTGCCTCGCGATCGTTGAAGTCCCACGTCTGGACGGCCCCCGGGAGGCCGAGAACGTGGTCGCCATGGAGGTGCGTGAGAAAGACGTGCTCGACGCCAAAGCCAGTCCCGTAGCGCATCATCTGTCGCTGGGTCCCCTCACCGCAGTCGAAGAGCAGGCGCTCGCCCTCCCGCTCGACCAGTAGCCCGCTCGGGTTGCGCTCGGTCGTCGGCACCGCGCCGCTCGTCCCGAGGAAGGTCACACGCATGGCCACCTGTCGGCGACGGACGGCGAAAGGCGTGTCGGATTCCCGTGAACGAACATTGATTACGCCCCATCTCAAAGCCCTGGATCAGGAGGATAAGATGGATATTGCCGACATTGCTACCAGCGACTACATCGAAGTTGACGCCGACGAACGACTCGGGAAGGTACGGGCCATCTTCGAGCGCGAAAATTCGAAGGGTATCGTCGTCACCGAGGGCGGCGACTATATTGGTATCATCACGGAACGACAGCTGGTCCAGTCTCACGTCGAGAACAACGCGAAGGCGCGGGCGCTGACCCGCTCGGCGCCCAAGATCAGGCGGACGGACGACGTCCGGGAAGTCGCCCGGGTTCTGGTCGAGGGTGGTTCGAAGATCGCCCCGGTGTTCGAGGCGGAGCGCCTGTGGGGGATCGTCACCGGGAACGCGATCCTTGAAGCCGTCCTGGAGAACCTCGACGCACTCGACGTCGAGGAGATCTACACCGTCGACGTGGTGACTATCACCGAGAGCACCCACCTCGGGCAGGCTATCAACCTTTTTCGGGAAAACGGCATCTCCCGGCTCCCGGTTCTGGACGACGACGGCTACCTCTCCGGGATGCTCACGACCCACGACATCGTCGAGGTGGTCGTCCGGGACATGGAGAAGGCGACGACCGGCGACCGGGCCGGCGACACCGACCGGATTCTCGACATCCCGGTCTACGACGTGATGAGCAGCCCCGTCGAGACGACGACCCACGAGGAGAGCGTCCACGACGCCGTCGAGCGGATGCTCGACAACGACTACGACGGCCTTGCTGTCACACCCGAGGGCGACGACCGACTGGTCGCTGGCGTCATCACCAAAACCGACGTCCTTCGCGCGCTGACCTTCACCGAGGAGGAGCACATGGACGTCCAGATCACGAACATCACCCTCCTCGATACGATCTCCCGCGAGGAGATCCGCCAGCGCATCCAGGCCATCGCGGACAAGTACGGCAAGATGCAGGTCCAGCACGCTCACGTGCGCTTTCACGAGCACAAAGAACAGCTCCGTGGCACGCCGCTGATCCAGTGTCAGATCCGCCTGCGGACCAACAAGGGTCAGGCCGCCGGCTCCGGGGAAGGGTACGGCGCCGACTCCGCCTTCGGGGTCGCGACCGACAAGCTCGAGCGCAACGTCCTCGAGCTGAAGGGCGTCCAGGCCGACAAGGAGTACCGCGGACAGCTCCTGCGGAAGCTCGGCGAGCTGTAGCCTACCGCGAGGCTTACCTTCGTTGCTCACGTAGGCGCCGACAATGGCCGATGCGTCCGAGGAACCGGACACGTCAGATTCGCCGGGATCGGGGGAAGCCACATCCGAGGACGTTCAGGCGCTGCGCGAGCAGGTAGAGGAGAAGTACGACTTCGAGGACTTCGGTCCGGGGGACATGCAGGAGATGAGCTCCCGGGAGTGGGACGCGGCATTCGACCCCGAGAGCTGGATCACGGGCGAGGAGTTGCTCGACCGCGTGGAGGCCGATCTCAAAACCCGGGTCGCCAACCGCGACGTGTTCGCCCGCGTCGAGCGGTTCGAGGATCTGCTGATCGCCTACTCGGATACGGGGTACGCGGCGGTGTACCCCGACGGCAGCGTCGATGGGCGCGGAACTGTCCTGCGGGACGTAAAGCCCACAGTCGCGCTGTGCTCGATGGACTCCTACGACGTCCCCGAGATGCCCGAGGGGGATCTGTTGCCGGATCCACAGGAGGTTCCCCAGAGCAGCGGGACGCTTGGCAACACGGTGTTGCAGATCGTCGGCGGCGTCAACGTCCTCGCGGGGCTGGCGCTCCTGGCAGCCTGGGTGCTGTACCTGACTGGCGTCCTCTCCCAGCCGGGGACGAACACGCAGGGGCTCAACCTCGCGCTGATTGTCGTCGCCGCGCTCGGGTTTCTGGGTATTGGGCTCTTCCTGTTCGTCGTCGTGGCGAACGCACGACTCTCCGACAAGTTCCGCGCCGAGGAGTTTCGCAACCGGCTCCGTGCGATCGGCCTCGAGGACGGTGAGCGCCCGGACTTTCTCGACGAAATCGACGGGCTCGACGGCCGTCTCTCGGATCGGGGTCCGGATCGATCAGCCACCGCCGGGCCGGAGTCCGGGGGGGCGTCCGACGGCGACCGATCCGAGGGGTGACCGCCCTGTCCCGGGGTATTCGGTGGGTTTATACAAAATCAGTCCCCAGGTGGGAATGTACATGAACAGGCGGGACTTTCTACGGACGGCCGGCGGAACCGCCGCGGTCGGCGCCGCCTCGGGCAGCGCCACAGCCACCTCGGAGGGCGGCGACGGCGGCGGTGGCGGCGGCACGCCGGATTTCGGCGGCTACCTCGACGACGTCGGAAACTTCGACGGCTCGGTCGCCGACGCCAGAGAACAGGGTGAAGTGTCCGTCGCGGTCGGCGCCGAGGGTAACGGCGGCAACCTGGCCTTTGACCCGCCGGCGGTTCACGTCGACAACGGCGCGACCGTCGTCTGGGAGTGGACCGGCGAGGGCGGCGCGCACAACGTCATCCACGAGGAGGGTGACGACTTCGAGAGCGAACTCACCGCCGAGGAGGGCTTTGTCTTCGAGCACACCTTCGAGGAGGACGGCGTCTACAACTACTACTGCCAGCCCCACAAGAGCCTGGGCATGAAAGGCTCCGTCGTCGTCGGCGAGGACTACCC
>JAZKRS010000092.1:0-8448 GCA_036626435.1 Haloarculaceae archaeon
CACGCGCCATCGGTCATAGGCGCAGTAGCGACCGGCCGGACAAACGTCTGTCTATTCATACTAACGGCTATAAGCCCGTGAGCGATTTCGACCCCCCGTGGGGTCGACTATGCTCACAAAGGTATAGCCGTCAGTATCAGTAGTCACCCAGCACGCCCAGGCGGCGGGCCCGCCGCGTCGTGTACTGAAACACCGCGTAGCCGACGGCGAGATAGCCGACCGCAGTCCCGACGAGAATCAGCAGATCCACGGGCGAGAACTCCCACAGCCGGACACCGTCGATCATCGCTCGCTGGAGGAGCTCACTCCCATGAGCCAGGGGGAGGAACCGTGCCCACCCGAGGTCGAGGGCGGGTGCCGAGATCAGGACGATGAACCCGAACTGGAGGAGGTTCAGCCAGTTGCTGACCCGCTTGTAGAGGATGGTTATCCCCCCGACTGCGAAGCCGAGACCGAGGACAGAGACGATACTCAGGGTGGCGACGGTGACGACGGTGAGGACGTTGAGCTTGAGGGTGGTCCCGGTGACCAGAAGCATGACCGCCAAGATGACCGCCGACGTCAGGAACGTCCGTGCGAGCTTCGCGACGCCTTTCAGCAGGGCGACCGGCGCGAACCCGAACGGGGTCATGACGTGCCGTTCCAGCGTCCCCCACTGGACCTCGCTCGCGATGTCGTTCGAGATGGCGGAGTACGCACCGACGGACAGCGTCCACAGGAAGTACCCGACGATGATGCCCTCGAGTGAGTCGGTGAGCGCCCGCCCGGCGATCATCCGCCCCCCGTAGAACAACAGCCCGAAAAAGAACAGCGCGATGACGATGCCACCGATGGCGTTGGCCGGATAGCGCACGAAAATCAGGAACTCCCGGACGAGGACGGCCCGCGCGAGTTGCCGGTAGCCCGCATCCTGTGGTGTCGCGTCGGCCGGCTCCCCGCTCATCCGTCCTCCCCGCCGGTCGTGAGTTCGACGAACACGTCTTCCAGGTCGGGCTCACCGGTCGCCACCTGATCCAGCCTCACGCCACTGCTGTCGAGAACCGTCATCAGTTCGTAGAGCCCGTCGGTGTCAGTCGTCACCTCGAGATAGGCACCACGGTCGCGCGGGTCGACAGCGGTAACCGGAAACCGGTCGCGCAGGTCAGACCGGAGGTGCCGGCCGAAGTCGGGGCTCGTCAGCCCGACGGTGTGTGTGCCGTCCCCGCCCAGAAGGGAGTCGACGTCGTCGTCGGCGACAATCCGGCCGTCGGACATGATTATGACACGGTCACAGACTGCCTCGACGACGCCCATCTCGTGGCTGCTGAGGACGACGGTGATCCCCTGCTCGGCCGCCAGACGGCGCAGTTCCGTCTGGAGGACGCGCGCGCTCTCGACGTCGAGCCCCAGCGTCGGCTCGTCGAGGAAGACGATGTCGGCGCTGCCGGCGAGGGCGCTCGCCAGCGACACCTTCTGTTTCATGCCTCGCGAGAGGTCGCGGACCGGAACGTCGGCCTTCTCGGCGAGGTCCAGTCGCTCGAGCAGCCGGTCGTGGCGGGCGGCCACGGAGTCCGGGTTGACGCCCCCGATCGTCGCGAAGTATCTGAGGTTCTCCCGGACGGTGAGTCGCCAGTAGTCGTTTCGCGCGCCCTCAAGCATCGCATCGACGCGGGCGTACGCAGCCCGCGGCCGCTCGGAGACGTCGATTCCAGCGATGTGTACGTCACCCTCGTCCGGGAGCACCATCCCGAGCACCGACTTGATGAGCGTCGTCTTGCCGGCGCCGTTGGCCCCCAGCAACCCGACGATGCTCCCGGCCTCGATCTCGAAGGAGACGTCGTCGACCGCCGTAACTGCATCGGGGGCGGTCCCGAATCGCTTCGACAGGCCGTCGACCGAGACGGCGACCGTGCCGTCGCTGACGCTCGAATCGACGCGGCTGACACCGTCGTCCTGTGTGCCGTCTGTCGGCGATGGAGGGGGGGCGACGTCGGTCGACAGTCTCCCGTCGACGTGTCGTCCTCTGTCCCGGGTCGTCATCGTCTCCTGTAGGGCGTGCACACCGAAAAGTGACCTCCTCCGCGGCCCGAAAGCCGTGGCGTCCGGTCAGGCCGACGACCACTCCACGTCGTCCGGGACGACGGTCACCGGGACATTCGCGTTGTCGGCGACTTCGAACGCCGTATCGCCGTGAGCGAGCGTCTCCACCAAGTCCTTCGAGGAGTGGCCGATGACGACCTGAGAGACGTCCACTTCTGCCGCCAGGTCGAGGAGTTCCTTGCCGATACGGGCGTTCTTGCGCCCGATGCTGTGTCCGACGTGTTCGACCGAGACGGTTGCGGGGGCGTTCACCTGGTCCAGGCGTTCCTCGAGCTGGTCGCGGTGCTCCTTCACGTCGCTGTCGGCGGCTTCGTCGTCGACCAGCCGGACGACCCGGAGTTCCTCGTCGAACCTCTCGCCGAAGTCCCGTGCCACCGACAGGACGTGTTCCTGGAGTGCATCGTTCGCTGCGGCGACGAGAATTACCATACTCTGGCTATGGACTGTACTGTATAAACGCTGTGGCTGTCACCTGTCCCGGAGTTCGTCGTATCTGGCCTCGATATCGAGCATCGGGCGCGGATAGTCGACGCCGAGTTGGACGTCATAGGACGCCTGTTCGTCCGCGCTCATCCGCCAGGGCCGGTGGGCGTACTCGGTTGGGAGCCCGTCAAGTTCTGGCAGCCAGGTCGTCACGTAGTCGGCGTCGCTGTCGTACCGCCGGGCCTGAGAGAGAACGTCGAAGTGGTTGTCCCGCGAGTCGTTGCCGACGCCCGCCTGGTACGCCCAGTTCCCCCAGTTCGAGGCGACGTCGTAGTCGACGAGGCACCCCTCGAAGTACGCCGCCCCCCACCGCCAGTCGATCCTGAGGGCGTCGGCCAGAAAGGACGCGACGTTCTGGCGGCCCCGATTTGACATGTAGCCCGTCTCGTTCAGCTCCCGCATGTTCGCGTCGACGAACGGGAGCCCCGTCTCGCCGCGTGCCCACCGCTCGAATGCGTCCCGGTCCCGTCGCCACCCCTTTTCGACGCCGCGGATACCGTCGGGCTGAAAGAAGTCGCCGCCGTGTTTGAGGAACTGGAACTGGAAGAAGTCCCGCCACAGCAACTCGAAGACCAGCCAGTACGTGTCCTCGTTCGCGACACGCTCGTCCTCGTACCGTTTCACCTCCCGGTGAATCCACCGCGGCGACAGACACCCGGCTGCGAGCCACGGCGAGAACTTCGACGAGTAGTCGGCGCCCAACAGCCCATTACGCGTCTGCTTGTACTTCCGGAGGTGGTCGCTGTCCCAGATATAGTCTTCAACGCGGTCCATTCCCGCCGTCTCGCCGCCCTCGAAGGGCAGGACTGCCCGGTCGTCGAGTGACGGTTCCGACAGCCCGAGGTCGTCGAGGGTCGGAATCTCTCCGGGAGGCAGCGAGGGGGTCGGCACCTCGGCGGGCGCGGCGACTGGGTTGCGAACCGTCGAGCCGCGCTCGACCTCCGTGCGCCACGGCGTGAACGTGTCATCGATGCTGTCGTACCGTGTCGGGAGGTCGTCGAGGTGGTACAGCGTGTGCGTCCACCGACGCTCCAGTCGACTGTCGTCGGGGAGTGCGTCACGAACGGCGCGCTCGGCGCGCAGTTCCTCCGTCGCCGGCTTCGTCTGTGCGAACACGGCCCCGGCTCCGACCTGCTCGGCGACCTCAGGTACCACCTCCTCGACGTGCCCCTCGCGGACGAACAGCTCTCCGTCGCGCTCTCGCAGGGAGCAACGCAGGTCGCGGACGCTCTCTCTTCGGAACTCGGAACGGTGTGGGCCCCGTTTTTCTGTGCCGTAGCGTGTCTCTCCGCGCCGTCGCGGATCGAAGACGTACACCGGGACGACCGTCGAGGCCGCCGCCACGGCGTCGGCGAGTGTCGGATTGCCCGTCACCCGAAGGTCGTCCCGGAACCAGACGACTGCGGTGTCCATACCGGCATTATGGCTGACGCTGTAAGTACCGGCGGAAGCCGGAAATCCACTGTGGGTTCGACGAGGGGCGAATCAGCGGTGGACGGTGACGGTCACGGCACCGCAGACACACTCGTAGGCGCGGCGCTCGCCCGCGTCCGTCCGGTAGACGAGCATACACTCCTCGGCGCCGAGTCGACGGTCACAGCCGGCCGCCTCGCAGGTGCAGGCGAGTTCGTCAAGCATACTTTGAGGGAGGGGCCGAGGGCGTATCAATCCGCGCCGTCCGTGCGGTGAAAGTGAAAGTGGAGATCCCGAAGCGCGCCCCTTATCCACGTCTCGGGGCTACCGGCACGCATGGAGTGTCGGCAGTGTGCATCGCCACTCGACAGGCCGGGCGACTACTGTCTGGTCTGCCGGACGCCAAACGCCGACACCGTCGTACTCGAGCTCGGTCGCGAGCGCGCGACGGTGACGACACTCCACGACGAGACGGTTCGTGGCCGCCGTATCGTCACGACGACGCCCGAGGACGACGACAGTGAGCGTGCAATCGCAGAGTTGCGGAGCTTCGCAAGCCAGATTGCCGACGAGGTGCGCCGCAAGCGCCCCGAAGACGTCTATGCCACCGGCGACCGGGACGTCCTGCGGGCAGTCCGGGCCCAGCTCCGCTACGAATTCTACCGGATCGAGGCCGACGATCCGGTCCAGCAGGTCATCGACCGCCGCGGCAACGCACCGCTCGAGGTCGTCGAAGCCTCCGTCGCCGAGAAACTCGGCGGCAGGCACTCGACGCTCATCGGCGGTCGGCAGGGCCAGACCGCGCTCGAAGTCGTCGCCGACCACCCCCACGTCAAGAAGATAATACCCGGCCCGATCGACGCCGGTGGATCCAGCTCCCGAACCGGCCTGCGGGCGAAGGCCACCCGCGCCGACGAGAACGGGAACGTCCGTCTGCTGGTGCGGGACGGCTCCAGCGTCCAGGAGAACCGCGTCGTCACGACCGCCCGTGACCGGGAACTCGGCGAGCGCGTCCGGACCGACCTGAACGACGCGCTCGGCGAGGCCGGCCTGCAGGAGTAGCGACTGTTATATAAAGTCTCACAGCCCCGCGCGATCCGAACCGTAGGGGTTATTGTCGAGGTCGGCTGAGGATACGGTACTATGGCCGAGCAATCCGGACGAACCGGGAGTGCAGGACGGTTCGGGGCGCGATACGGGCGAGTCGCCCGCCGACGCGTCGCGGAGATCGAGGGTGCGATGCGCGACGAACACGAGTGTCCAGACTGCGGTGAGGAGCGCGTCGAGCGCCAGGGGACCGGCGTCTGGGAGTGTGGCTACTGTGGCTACTCCTTCACCGGCGGCGCGTACCAGCCCCAGACGCCCGCAGGCAAGACCGTCACGCGCTCGATCCGTGCAGCACTCACAGAGGACAAGGCGTAGCATGAGCTACAAGTGCTCGCGGTGCAAACGCGACGTCACGCTCGACGAGTACGGCGGCGTCCGCTGTCCGTACTGCGGCCACAGGGTTCTCCTCAAGGAGCGCAGCCGTGTCGTCAAGGAAATCGACGTCGAGTAGCCCGCACGACGCCACGTTCTCCTTCGAGTACGCCGACCGGCAGCGCGCCCGCCTTGTCGAGCGTTCGCTCCGCCCGGAGGTCGGGGATGTCGACGGCGACCGGACGCGGATCTGTCTCGCACGTGACGGCACGACGCTCGATATCACCATCGGAGCCGACGACCTGGTCGCACTCCGGGCCGGAGTTAACACCTGGCTCTCACTCGCCTCGGTCGCCGAATCTGCCGGCGGAATTCCCGACTGTCCCTGACGGCTCGCCGCGCGTCATACACGCCGATACACCCGGTCACGGTCCTCTCAACGGTATTCTTGAACGAATCGTGACCGGGTTCGGTTATTTATTTTGATATCGCCGCAGAACTGTTTTGAGGGTGGTTACACAACGACAGATTATGTCACTTGCTGTTCAAGAGCAGATCCAGGTTCTCCACGTTGATGATGAACCGGAATTCACGGACCTGACGCAGACGTTTCTTGAGCGCAACGACGACCGGTTCAGTATCGAGACAGCGATCAGCGCCGACGAAGGGTTACACCTGATTAACGATCGACCGCCAGATTGTATCGTCTCAGATTACAATATGTCCGGGATGGACGGGCTCGAATTTCTCCAGGCTGTCCGTAAGGAGTATCCAGAGTTACCGTTCATTCTCTATACCGGCAAAGGCAGCGAGGCTGTCGCCAGTGAAGCTATCTCTACCGGTGTAACCGACTATCTTCAGAAGCAATCCGGTTCTCATCAGTACGAACTGTTAGCCAACCGGATCAAGAAAGCAGTTGATCAATACCGTACCGAACAGGAACTCGAACGCCAGAACGATCTCTTTGCGAAAGCCCAAGATATCGCGATGATCGGTGCGTGGGAACACGATCCCGATAGTGGAGACCTCGTCTGGACAGACCAGGTCTACGAGATGTATGGCGTCTCCAGAGAGTTTGATCCCTCAGTAGATAGCGTTTTGAACTTGTATCATCCTGACGACCGGCCGAAGCTGCGGGAGGCGATTGAGCAGGCAGCCACAGCAGGAGAAGCCTATGACTTGGAAGTCCGTATGACTGCCGGAGCCGATGGGGATCGGTGGTTTCGAATCGTCGCAGATCCACAAATTGAGGAGGACGAAGTCGCTCGAGTCCGTGGCACAGTCCACGATATCACGGACCACAAAGAGCGCGTACGCGAGTTCCAACGATACGAACAACTCGCCGAAGCGGTCGGTGATGGCCTGTACGTCCTCGATCAAGGGTTACACTTCCAGATGGTTAATGATGTGATGGAGTCTCTAACTGGGTATTCCCGAGACCATCTGCTTGGCAGACCGCTCTCGGAAGTCATCGAGACTGCGGAGACACCAGTTGGTCGAGACGCACGCGAGCAATTGCTGAGGAGCGACCGAGAGACACAGATAGTCCGCGCAGATATCCAGACCGCGGACGAGGAGACAGTGCCCTGTGAGTTTCAGTTCTCAGTACTCTCAACTGAGTCGGGCGTGACCACCGCGGGTGTTGTTCGTGACATCACCGAGCGGAAGGAACAGGAACAACAACTCGAACGCAAGAATAGGCGACTCTCTGTTCTGTTTGAGCAGTTTCCCGAGCCAACACTCGCATACGAATACGAGAACGGTGAGCCACACATCAAACAGGTGAACGGGGCATTCACCGAGACGTTTGGATACGAAGCCGAGGAGGCCGTCGGCACCAAGATTGACAGCCTGCTCGTTCCACCGGACCGGCAAGCCGAAGCCGCCCAGATCGACGATCGAGTCAAGACTGGTGACTCCGTAGACGAAATCCTACAAAGACAGACAAAGGAGGGGATGCGCGATTTCCGGTTCCGGAATATACTGTTGTCCGACGACGACGCTATCGACGGGTACGCCATCTACGCGGATGTCACCGAACGCAGACAGCGCGAGCAGGAACTGGAACGCAAAGAGCACATCATCCAGGAGATGGACGATGGTGTTGTGGTCGTCCAAGATCAGACCATCACGTACACCAATCCACAGATTTCTGAGATCATCGGTCATCCCACAGAGGAACTTCTTGGTGAACCCATGGGCAAGTTCATGGTACCTGATGACCGGGAGAAAGTCCGGCGCCGCTACGAGGAACGGCTTGCGGGGAATGAGCCACCGAAAACATACGAGATATCGTTGCTCAGACAGGACGGGGACACGGTTCCCGTTGAAATTACTGCAGGGCGCGTCAGCTACGGCGGTGACACTGCAACACTCTCGATTGTGCGTGACATCGCCGACCGCAAAGAGCGCATCCGCGAGCTCAAGCGACAAAACGAGCGTCTTGAGGAGTTTGCCAGTATCGTGAGCCACGACTTGCGGAATCCGTTGAACGTGGCCAGCGCTCGTCTGGAGTTGGCTCAGGATACGTGTGACAGCCCCCACTTGGCCAACATCGCCGGTGCCCACGCTCGCATGGAACGGCTGATTGACGACCTCCTGACCCTGGCACGACAAGGCGAGACAGTCCGCGAGATGGATACAATTTCTCTCAGAGCGCTTGTTGAGAACTGTTGGGCCGGTGTCGAAACCGCGGGGACGACCCTGGAAGTGGGGGCGAACGTGACGATCAGGGCAGACAGGAACCGCCTCCGGCAGGCTATCGAGAATCTGATACGGAACGCAGTCGAACACGGGGGCTCCGATGTGACGGTTCGGGTCGGTGAGCTGGCCGATGCACCCGGCTTCTACGTTGCAGATGACGGCCCAGGCATTCCCGAGGACACACATGACGAGATATTCGAGAGTGGGTACTCAACGGGCGAGGAGGGAACGGGGTTCGGGCTGGCGATCGTCAGGGAGATCGTCGAGGCACACGACTGGGAGATCAGCGTGACCGACAGCGACGATGGCGGCGCACGGTTCGAGATTACCGATATCGAAATCGTGGAGTAA
>JAZKRS010000093.1:0-8018 GCA_036626435.1 Haloarculaceae archaeon
CTCGAACCAGTCCCGGATGTCGGAGGGCATCAGCTTGTTCATGTCCTCCTCGGTGAGGTCGACGTCGAGAGCACTCTCGATGGCCTTCCGGTCCTCCTCGCGCGGGCGGAACGACCCCGAGAGGATCTCCTGAATCCGCGAGACGTCGATGCCGGTCTCGTCCGCGAGATCGTTGGGTGTGACGCGGTCGTCCTCGGGGTCGTCGGGTTCCATCGCGGCGGCGATCAGCTCCGGATACTCCGAGGAGAGGACGCGCTGGACCTCGTAGTAGGTCGTCGGCTTCTCGTGTTTGATGTCGTACTGCACCTCGCCACAGTAGGGACACCGCTCCTGTCTGGTGTCCGTCGAGGAGCGCCGACAGGTCCGCATCGCCGACTTGAGCTCGTCGTTGACGTCCTGTCCGAGGTCGCGTGCGCCCCTGAGATTCCGACGAAACTCGTCGAGCTTCTCGTCGGCGTCGTCGCTCGCGTCCTGGAGGTCGCCGTACTTGCTCCCGTCGACCGGCGTGAGGCGAGAACACTCCCGGCACGTCCCGCGCAGAAGCCGCCGGATGAGCTTGTTGAAGCCGACGTGGATGACCGGTGCGGCCAGTTCGATGTGCCCGAAGTGGCCGTTACACGACCCGGAGTGCTTCCCGCAGGTCTTGCACTCCAGCCCGGGGTCGATGACGCCCAGACGCGGGTCCATCAGCCCCATGTCGATGGGGAAGCCGTCGTCGTCGTAGGTGTCGGCCGTGATGACCTTCGTGGCGCTCATCTCGCGGTACTCCTCGGGGTCCATCAGCCCGAAGCTGAGGCTGTGGATCTCTTTGGGTGCGTGCTGGCTCATATTATACTGCGTCCTCCAGTTCGATGCGGGGGGCGATTCCGAGTGCCTTCATCTCGTCCAGGAGAAGCTTGAAGGCGTAGGACATCTCGATCTCGTGGATGTCCGTCTCCTCGTCACAGTTCGGGCAGTAGACGCGGCGTTGCTCGACGTTCTCGACAGCCGTCATGCCACAGTTACCACAGACGTTGATCCACTCGCGGTCGGACTCGTCGAGCAGTCGCTCCTTGAGTGTCATCGCCGCGCCGTGGCCGATGAAGACGTCCCGCTCCATCTCGCCGATGCGCAGGCCGCCCTCGCGGGCTCGCCCCTCCGTCGGCTGGCGGGTGAGCACCTGCACCGGGCCACGCGATCGGGCGTGGATCTTGTTCGAGACCATGTGGTAGAGCTTCTGATAGAAGATGGTCCCGACGAAGATCTCGGCCTCGATCTGCTCGCCCGTGATACCCGAGTACATGACCTCCTTGGCGCTGGAGTCGAAGCCGTGTTCTTCCAGGGACGCCCGGAGGTCCTCCTCGTCCTCGCCGGTGAAGGCGGTGCCGTCGACGCGCCGTCCCTCCAGGGAGCCGACCTTGCCGCCGATCATCTCCAGAATGTGGCCGACGGTCATCCGCGACGGCAGGGCGTGCGGGTTGAGGATGAGGTCGGGCACGACACCCTCCTCGGTGAAGGGCATGTCCTCCTGTGGGGCGATGTGGCCGACGACGCCCTTCTGGCCGTGGCGGGAGGCGAACTTGTCCCCGAGTTCGGGGATGCGCTCGTCCCGCACCGAGACCTTCGAGAGCTTCGAGCCGTCCTCACCCTCCATCAGCGTCACAGTGTCGACGACGCCGCTCTCGCCGGACCGCATCGTGACGGACGTCTCGCGGCGCTTCTGTGGCGAGAGCCCACCCATGTCGTCGGGCTCTTCGAGGAACCGGGGCGGACTCGTCTTGCCCAGCAGGACGGCGTTCTCGTCGACCGTCGTCTCGGGGTTGACGAGGCCGTCCTCGTCGAGATGCGTGTATGCTTCCTCGCCGCGGGCGCCCCTGACCTCTTCGTCCGGGATCTCGAAGCGGTCCTCCTGGCCGCCCGGATACCGGCGCTCCTCGCCCTCGTAGGTCCGGAAGAAGTGCGAGCGGGCCAGCGCCCGGTCGACCGAGCCCTTGTTGAGCACCAGCGCGTCCTCGATGTTGAACCCCTCGTAGGACATGACGGCGACGACGAAGTTCTGTGCGGCCGGGCGCTCGTCGTAGCCGATCTGCTCGGTGGTCTGTGTCTTGACCATCGACAGTTGCGGGTAGTGCAGGAGGTGCTGGCGCGTGTCCGGCCGGATGCGGTAGTTCGCCGAAGGGAGGCCAAGCGACTGCTTGATCATCCCTGCACCCATCGTGATCCGCGGGCTCGCGTTGTGTTCTGGGTAGGGGATCATCCCCGCACCGATGCCGAACATGAGCTGGGGATCGATTTCGAGGTGCGTGTGGTTCGGGGTGAGGTCCTCCTCGTCGACGGCGACGTAGATGTCGCCCTCCTCCTCGGCGTCGATGAACTCGACGTACCCGCGGCCGACGAGTTCCTGGAAGGCGAGGTCGCCGGCTTTCAGCGCCTCCACCTCCTCGTCGGAGATGAGCGGTTCGCCGTCCTCGACGACCAAAAGCGGGCGGCGCGCCCGGCCGGCGTCGGCGTTGACGATGACCTCGTCGGTCCGCTCGTCAACCGAGACGTTGACCATCTCGGAGACTTCGCCGCGCCTGCGGGCCTGTCGGATCTGGTGTGCGAGCTGTTCGGGGTCGGGGTGTGTCCCAACCAGGCTCCCGTTGACGTAGACTTTGGCTTCTCTTCTTTGGCTCATATGAAGTACCTCTGGTGCTGAGTAGCGTGACGCGATGCGTCACGGACCATTCGAGCGGGCGAAGCCCGCGCGAAGATGTGAGTAGACCAGTCACAGCCCGCGCAGCGTGGCGAGCAGGAATGTCTGGGCGTACTCATATGTTAATCGTCCGCCGGCCCTTCGACGCTCTCGATGCCCGGGATACCCTGGACACCCATCGCGGCGAGTTCCTGCTTGAGTTCCTGTTCGTTCTCGACGTTCTGTGAAAGCTCCATCGCCTGCGCGAAGTTCTTCACCAGCCCACAGTTCGGCCCCTCCGGCGTTTCCGAGGGGCAGATCCGCCCCCACTGCGTTGCGTGCAGGTCCCGGGCCTCGAAGTGTGGCTGTGACCGGGAAAGCGGCGACCGCAGCCGGCGCAGGTGGCTGAGAACGCCCATGTAGTCCGTGCGGTCGACGAGCTGCGAGACGCCCGAGCGGCCGCCGACCCAGTTGCCCGTCGCGATGGGGTGTTCGAGGCGTTCGGTCAGGACATCCGAACGGACGACCGTCGACACCGACAGTTGCCGGTTGCGCATGTTGGCCCGCTCGAGCTGGTACTTGACGTCGCGTGCCAGCTTGTTCAGCGCCGTCCGGAACAGATCCCGCATCAGGTCACCGGAGACCTTCAGGCGCTTGTTGGCGTAGTGGTCCTTGTCGTCTGGCTCCCGGCGGTCGAGCGCCAGTTCGAAGCAGGCCTCGGCCATCCGGCAGAGGTAGTAGGCCTTGTTGATGCGGACGTCCTCCTCCTCGACACCCTCCTCGTGGAGGTGTGGCAGGAGATACCGGTCGATGACGTAGTTGGCGCGCTTGAGCTGGTAGTTCTTGCCCTGGCCGGAAGCGACGCGTGTGCCCAGCTCTTCGATGGCCCCTTCGGTCGTCTGGACCTCGGCGGCCTCGAGATTTTCGAGCATGAACTTGACAATCTCGGGGTCGTCGCTGACCCGGTGGACGATCTCCTCGTCGGATTCGAGACCGAGCGCGCGCACGAGCGTCACGAAGTTGACGCTGCCCGAGACCGAGGGAAAGGAGACCTCCAACAGACCGTCACGGGTCCGCTCGACGAGCACGAGCGCGCGGTACCCGCGGCGCTGGGAGAAGGTCTTGGCGACCTCGATGGTGTCGCCGTACTTGGTGTCGGTCTCGGCGAGGATCTTGTTGGGTGCGAGGTCCTCGCTCGTCATCAGGACTCGCTCGGAGCCGTTGACGATGAAGTAGCCCCCGGGGTCGGCGGGGTCCTCGCCGATGTCGATGAGTTCCTCGCGGGTGAAGCCCGCGATGTTGCACTTGTCGGAGCCGACCATGATGGGCATGCGTCCGATCTTCGTCTCGGTCTGGTCGACGACGCGCTCTTCCTCCTCGTGGCCGCCCTTGATGATGGCCATCTCCATGAACACCGGGGCGGCGTAGGTGATGTTGCGGAGGCGGGCCTCCTGTGGGTAGAGGAGTTCCTCGCTCCCGTCGGCCTCCCGGACGCGGGGCGTCACGACGCGCACGTCGCCGAGTTCGACGTAGACCGGCTCCTCGCCCTCCTTGTCGCCGATGTCGGTGTCGATCGTGGCCTTCTCGTCGACGACCTCCTGCATCCCCCGGTCGAGGAAGGCGTTGAACGATCGGAAGTGGTGCTCTGCGAGCCGTTCGCGCGAGAAGTACTCCCGCGAGATTTCGCGCTTGTCTTCGATATTCATTATTCCACCACCAGCCGGTACACCACGGCCTGGTCCGTGGTCCGTGAGTCGCGGATGATGCGAACGACGTCGCCGATCGTTGCGACGTCGGGCAACGCGGCGTCGCTCCGCTTTATCTTCGGCAGGTCTGTCTTGTCGATGTTGTACTCCTCGAGGACGCCCTCGAACTCCTCCTCTTCGAGGACGGTGTGTTCGGGCACGAGTTCGTGTTGGCTTACGTCTACCATGAGTGTGGCTTGACCGGCAGAGAACGTTGCGAGATACTACAGGCGCCTATAGGTGGGAGGCATTTAACGCTTACCAAATGCCGCAGCGCGGCACTATCGGACCCCGACCGCGCCGGAGCGGTGCGAACAAGCGTGACGCGGGATGGTTGGTCTCTGTACCTGCCAAATTCGGTGCGAGGGATAAAATAGCTTGCCCCGCGAGAGGGGCGTATCGAAATACTCAGGCGGCGCCGTACGAAGAGCGGTACATGGCAGACGGCAGGGCCAATGTGTGGAACCCAGCGGACTACGACGGCAGTCACGGCTTCGTCTACGAGTACGGCGGCGACGTCGTCGACCTGCTCGACCCCCAGCCCGGCGAGCGTATCCTGGATCTGGGCTGTGGGACGGGCCACCTCGCTGCCGAGATCGCGGCAGCCGTCGGCGAGGAGGGACGGGTTCTGGGTATCGACCAGTCCTCGGAGATGATCGACCAGGCCAGGTCGGAGTACCCCGACCTGGAGTTCGTCCGCGCCGACGCCCGCGAGTTCGTGGCCGCCGATGGTTTCGACGCCGTCTTCTCGAACGCCGCCCTGCACTGGATCCCCGATCAGGACGCCGTCACGGCGTCGGTCGCCGACCTCCTCCGGCCTGGCGGCCGGTTCGTCGCCGAACTCGGCGGATCGGGCAACGTCGAAACTATCGTCGACGCGGTCGAGTCGGCCTGTGCCGACCGGGGCTACGACGTCGAGGATCCCTGGTACTTCCCGACGGTCGGCGAACACGCGACGCTTCTGGAGGGACACGGCTTCGAGGTCAGATACGCGCGACTGTTCGACCGGCCGACGGACCTCGACGGCGAGAGCGGCCTCCGGGAGTGGCTCGGGATGTTCGGCGATAGCCTGCTCGCGCCACTCGCCGCGGACGAGCGGGAGGCCGTGGTGGCTGACGTCGAGGACCGACTCCGCGGGGAACTGTACAATCCCGAGACGGAGACGTGGACGGCCGACTACCGGCGGCTCCGTTTTGTCGCTGTCGCACCCGGCTGATCGACCCCAATCACTCCGTCGAGGGCAATGCGGTCTCCCGCCTGAACTGCCCCCGCAGAACATACTTGCCCGTCCAAGCCCTACTACAAGTAGATGCGAAAGCCCCGCGTAGGCGTCGCTGTGCTGGTCGTGGTCCTCCTCCTCGGCGGTGCATCAGCAGTTGCGGTGTACCCGGCCACTGCAGCCGACGCGAGACTCACACTGACAGACGCGACCGTAACTCCGGATACGCCAGCGGCTGGCGCCCCGATCACCGTCTCGACGACGGTCCAGCTCTCGGCCGGGAGCGACACGCCCGTCGCACTCGACTCCGTCCGCGTCCTCGGCACGGAAGACGACGAGCTCGGGGAGGCGACCGATCTCGGGACGCTCTCGCCGGGCGAGACGCTCTCGGTCCCGGTCACCTTCACAGTCGAGGAGGCGAAGGTACACGACCTCGAACTGGTCGTCACGGGTACCGACGAGGACGACGAGACGGCGAGGGCGACCCGGCCGCTGACGATCGGCGTCGAGGTCGGCGCGCCCCAGTTCGAGATCGGGACCGACCAGCTGGTGGCGGGCACCGAGCGGGAGGTCGACGTCGCGGTCGCGAACCCGACCACAGCAGCGCTCCGTGGCATCGAACTCGGCCTGACGAACCCCGCGAGTGGCGACCAGGAGCGACGGACGATACCGACCCTCGCCCCGGGCGCGACGCAGACGGTAAACCTCACGGCGCTGGGGCCCCAGCCAGGTGAGGCCGAACTGGCCGTCGAGACGACCTACACCGACCCGACCGGGGCCGAGCGGACTGCGACGCACGCACGCACGGTGGAGGTGACGCCGTTGTCGGTCGACGTCGGCGTCCGCGCCGAGCGGCCAACCACGGCCGACACGCAGCAGGTCCCCGACGGCCTCGGCGGGCTCGTCGGGGGTGGTGGAGCGCTCCAGTCCCAGTCCGAAGACGGGGAGGAGAGCGCCGAGCGGGTCGACGTGACGGTGACGAACTTCGGAAACGCGCCGGTCGGGGACGTGGTTCTGACCGGCCGGACCGCTGACGGTGCAATCCTCGCGTCTGTCGGCCGCTTTGCGATGACGGACCGACTCGGGGCCGGTGACTCCGAGACGGTGACGGTCGACCTCTCGCGGGTCCGCGGCGTCGACGGCCTGCGGTTCGTCGCGAGCTACGAGACGCCGGATGGGCGATCCGAGAGCGCGCTCGTGTACAACTACTCGGCCACACAGGGAGCCGTGTCAGTGACCGGGCTCGACGTAACGGTCAACGAGGAAGAGTCGGTCAGCCTCGCCGGCAACCTCGCGAACACCGGCGACGGGGAGATAACGAGCGCCGTCGTCGCCGTCGAGCCGAGCGAGTACGTCGATCCGGCGTACCCACAGCGGACCTACTTCGTCGGGACCGTCGCCGCAAGCGAGTTCGCCCCCTTCGATCTCACCGCGCGGGCCGACATCGAGAACGCGACGGCGGTCCGGCTCAGCGTGACGTACACCGCCGGCGACGAGCGGGTGACCGAGACAGTCCAAGCGCCGCTTGAGGGCGAGTTCTCGGACGAGTCCGGCGCCATCTCGCAGTCGATGACTCTCCCCCTGGCAGCCCTCTCCGGATTGGTGGCAGTCGGTGCCGTGGTCCTGTTTGCCCGCCGGTCCTTTCAGCGATGACGGAGGCACGCGAGCGCGCTCGGGCGAGTGAAGCGACACAGCTCCGACTCAGCGGCGTCACGAAGCGCTACGAGAGCGGCGGCGGGTCGATCACCGCCCTGGAAGATGTCGACTTCGCCGTCGAGCGGGGCGAAGTCGTCGCCGTCATCGGCCCGAGCGGGAGCGGCAAGAGCACGATGCTCAACGTGCTGGGGCTGCTGGACGCCCCGACGAGCGGCCGCGTCGAACTCCAGGGGCAATCGGTCGCTGGTCTCTCACCCGCCGAGCGGACGGACGCCCGCCGGGAATCGGTCGGGTTCGTCTTCCAGGACTTCCACCTCCTGCCGACGCTGACCGCGGTCGAGAACGTCCGCCTCCCGACGGCGTTTCTCCCCGGGGACGCGACAGACCGGGCGCGTGACCTCCTCCGGCGGGTCGGGCTGGGCGACCGGCTGACCCACACGCCGGACGAACTCTCGGGCGGCCAGAAGCAGCGCGTCGCCCTCGCTCGCGGGCTGATCAACGAGCCCGCGGTGTTGCTGGCGGACGAGCCGACGGGGAACCTCGACCGCGAGACCGGGACCAAAATTCTCGAGGAGGTCCGGGACATAAGCGACTCGGGGGTCGCAGTCGTCGCCGTCACCCACGACGACCTGGTCACCGAGTACACCGACCGGACGGTCAGACTCGTCGACGGGGTGGTCGGCGGTGTGTAGGCCCGCCGACGAGAGGGCGGCGGTGTGGAGGCCCGCCGACGAGAGGGCGGCGG
>JAZKRS010000094.1:0-7965 GCA_036626435.1 Haloarculaceae archaeon
CGGCACGCCTGGCGGCCCTATCTTCGGCACGCCTGGCGGCCCTATCTTCGGCACGCCTGGCGGCCCAGTCCGCGGCACATCGGGCCCCATTCCCACACATGGCGGCGGTACTCCCGTCCGGTTGAATCAGCGTCATCTCCACCCGCGGCGGGATCTCGTCGGCGTGGAGATCGAGAAAGAGGACGCCGTCGGCGCCGGTCCGCGGGCTGTCGGGGTGAGAGAGCCCGCCGTCGCGGTCACACAGATCGGTCGCGAACGCACGCCTGTTGAGAATATTCTCGCCGGCGTCGACGACGATAAAGTCGTTTCCGGTGCCGTGGTACTTCTCGATTGCTACCATCGTTCGAGCCTCGTGATGTCGGAGACGTCCTCCCGCCGGACTGCGAGCCGTGCGTCGTCGCCGTCGAGGGCCACGACGGCCGGCCGGGGCCGGGAGTTGTACTGGCTTGCCATCTCGTAGCCGTACGCCCCGGCGTTGCCGATCGCCAGGAGGTCCGACCGCTCGGGCCGTGGCAGGTCCCGGTCCCGGGCCAGCACGTCGGCCGTCTCGCAGATTGGGCCCGCGACTGTCGCCTGGACGGTTTCGCGCCCGGCCGCGTCGGGAGTGAGGTTCCGGGTTTCGTGGTAGGAGTTATACAGCGCGGGCCTGATCAGGGTTGTCATCCCCGCGTCGACGCCGACGACCAGCGTCTCCGGCGTCGGCTTGACGGTGTTGACCCGCGTCAGCAAAACGCCGGCGTCCGCGACGACGTATCGCCCCGGTTCGACGCCCAGCGTCGCGTCGACGTCGCCGAAGGACTCGCGCGTGGCCGCCGCGACTGCCGCGAGGTCGAGTGGCTCCTCGTCCGCCCGGTAGGGGACACCGAACCCGCCACCGACGTTGACGAACGCGAGGTCGGTCACCTCCGCAATGACCTCCTGGGCCAGGTCGCCCATGCGGGAAACGAGGTCGCGGTGGGCCGCGAGCCCCTCCTCCGAGTGGATGCCGCTGCCGGCGTGGGCGTGCAGTCCCACGACATCGAAGCCGCGGTCGCGGGCCTCGGCCGCGAGGTCCGCTGTACGGTCGAGGGGAACGCCGAACTTCGGTTCCGCTCCTGTCGTCACCTTCTCGTGGTGGCCCGCGCCGACGCCAGGGTTGACTCGCACGCAGAGGGGGCCACCGTACCCACGCTCTCCCAGTCGGTCGAGCGTGTCGGCCGCGCCGACGGTGACGGTGAGTGCGTGGTCACCGGCGAGGCCGACCACGTGGTCGAGGTCCCGCCCCGGCGGGTTGACAGCCGTGTACCTGACGTCACCACCGGGGAAGCCGGCGTCGAGTGCGCGCTGGACCTCGCCCGCGGAGGCACATTCGGCACCGACGCCCGTCTCGGTGAGCGTCGCCAGGACGGCGCGGGTCGTGTTGGCCTTGACCGCGTAGCTGACCGCCTCGGCGTCGAAGGCCTCTTGGAGACGCCCGGCGTTTTCACGCACCCGGTCCAGATCGGTGACGTACAGCGGCGTTCCGTACTCTTCGGCGAGCGATCGGAGCCGCTCCCCGGGCCAGTCGCAGAGTCGTCGGACCGCCAGCGTCTCAGGCATCGTGACCCACGACTTACTCCCGGAGGGCCTCCTCGCGTTCGGTCGCCTCCAGCGTCTCCTCCTCGATGTGTGTCGCGACGACCGCGGGCTTGTACGCCCCGCCGTCGAAGAGGTCGTGATCGCCGACCGATGAGTCGACGTAGCGGGTAAAGGCCCGTCGCTCCGGCGGCAGGTGACCGTAGACGATTTCCTCCTCGACGAGGTCGTAAACGGGGATGCGTGGCGTCAGGAGCGTGTTCTCGCCGACGACGCTGTCCTCGCCGACGACAAAGCCCGAGGTGACCCGACAGCCCGCGCCCAGCGAGACGCCGTCCTCGACGATCACGGGCGCGGATTCGACCGGTTCGAGGACGCCCCCGATGAGTGTGTTCGCGCCCAGCTTGACGTTCTCGCCGACCTGGGCACACGAGCCGACCGTGTCACAGGAGTCGACGAGCGTTCCGTCGCCCACGTGGGCGCCGATGTTGACGAAGGAGGGGCTCATCATGATGATGTCCTCGCCGAGATGGGCGCCTCGCCGGACAGTCGTACCGTCGGGCGTGTTGCGCGATCCACGCTCCCCGAGGTCGTCGGTGTCGAACAGCGGGAGGACGTCGTTGTACGTCACGCCGCCGTACTCGTATTGCGAGATTTCCCGGAGGCCGAAGTTCAGGAGGATGCCTCGCTTGACCCACTCGTTTGCCCGCCACTCGCCGCCTCGCGTCTCGGCGGCACGAACCTCGCCCGATTCGAGCGCTGCGAGGAAGTCGGCCAGCACTGTCAGTGCCTCGGCCCCCGCGTCGGCAGCCGTCAGCCCGTCCTCGTAGCGCGCCCAGAGGTCCTCGACGTCGGATTGTAGACTCATAGTTGTGCGTGTGTCGGGATCTGTTATCGGTCCGTCGGTTCGCCGACGACGTCGCCGAAGCCGTACCAGCCGGGCTCGCTTCCCACGAGCCAGATTGCGGCGTCGATGGCGCCGGCGGCGAAGACACCCCGGTCCTCGGCGCGGTGGCTGAGTGTCAGCACCTCGTCGTTGCCGGCGATCACGACCTCGTGTTCGCCGCGGATGTCGCCGGCCCGTCGGACGTGGACGCCGACCTCGCCCTCCTCGCGGGGCTGGATTCCCTTGCGACCGTAGACCGTCCCGAAGTCGCGGCGCTCGTCGATCTCCGCAAGTAGCGTCTTCGCCGTACCGCTGGGGGCGTCGCGCTTGCGGTTGTGGTGAGTCTCGGTCACTTCCACGTCGTAGCCCGGCAGTGCGTCGACTGCGGGGCCGAGTGCGCGCAAAAGCGCCTGAATCCCCCGCGAAAAGTTCGTTGCCTTCAGCAGGGGGATTGCCTCGCTCGTCTCGTGGAGAATCGCCGACCCGTCGTCCTCGAAACCCGTCGTCCCCACGACGAGCGGGACGCCGACGCTCGCGCACTCTCTGGCCAGGTCGACAGTCGCCTCCGGAACCGAGAAGTCGACGATTGCATCGGGGTCGTGGTCGGCGATGGCGTCGGGCGCCGCCGACGGTTCGTAGAGGGGGCCACCCACGTCCGGCCCGGTGTCGGCGTCGATGCCGAACGCGACCTCGACGTCCTCACGTTCGGCCGCCGTCTCTATCACAGCGCCGCCCATCTGTCCCGTCGCGCCACTGACCCCGAGGACGGTCATCGTGCCTCCGGGCGTCCGGCGTCGAGGTCGGCCAGCACGGCTTCGAGGCCCTCGCGGTTCTCCTCGCGGAGATCGGTCAGCGGCGGGCGCACGGTGTCCGGCATGTGGCCGCGGATCTCCAGGGCCGCCTTGACCGGAATGGGGTTGGTCTCCCAGAACAGCGCGCGGAACAGCGGCCCGAGTTCGTGGTGGCGCCGCCGGGCACTCTCGTAGTCGCCCTCGAGTGCCGACCAGACGAGGTCGCTCATCCGCTCGGGCCCGACGTTGGCCGCGACGCTGATACAGCCGGTGCCGCCGACCGAGAGTATCGGCAGCGTCTCGCCGTCGTTGCCCGAGAGGACGTCGAAGGTCTCTTCGCGGGTCCGCTCTACGATCTCGCCGACCTGGTTCAGGTCCCCGCCTGCGGCCTTGTAGCCCAGGATGTTCTCGTGTTCCGCGAGGCGGGCGACGGTCTCCGGTTCGATGTTCCGGCCCGTCCGCGAGGGGACGTTGTAGACGATCTGTGGGACGTCGACCTCGTCCGCGATGGTCGTGTAGTGGTCGATCAGCCCCGCCTGTTCGGGCTTGTTGTAGTACGGCGAGATCAAAAGCAACCCGTCGGCGCCGGCGTCGGCGGCCCGTCGGGACAACTCGAGAGCCTCGCGGGTGTTGTTCGAGCCGCTCCCGCCGATGACCGGCACGTCTACCGCATCGAGGACGGCCTCGATGACCTCGACGTGTTCGTCGTGGCTGACCGTCGCGGACTCGCCGGTCGAGCCCATCGGGACGAGGCCGTCGACGCCCGCCCCCTCCAGGCGTCGGGCGTCCTCGCGGAGCGTTTCGAAGTCGATGCTGCCGTCGTCGTGGAAGGGCGTGCACATCGCGGGGTACACGCCGCCGAAGGTGTCGAACTCTGTCATAGTCTGTGTGTCGAATGGTTGGTGTGAGCGTCGGTTCGTGTGGGTTCCGGAAGCGATACCGGACGCTGAACGGGTTGTCGCCACGGCCCGAAACAGGGTCGCCACTCCTGCCCCGAGCCACGTCAGCGTTTACGTTTCCCAGAAGAGCGAACGCCACGCATCGCTTGCCGGACGACCCCGACTGTGGCGGGCATGGCGCGTCGCATACCTGACATACCGACGGGCACGAACTTATGATTTGTGATACCGCGAGTGCGGTGTGCGAAACCCTGGCACGGAACGCACGCTTTTTTAAGTTCCGGAGCGTATTTATCGACTACGATGGTAGGACACACAGGCCTCAAACTCCGGATGGTCCTGGCGGGGAGCATGCTGTTTGCCTTCTATGCGGCCGTCGCCGCAGCAGTGATGTTCACGTTCGGGGCCAACAGCACTATCTTGGTGTTGCTGTTGCTCGGGAGCCTCCTGTTTGTCGGCTTTCAGTACAAGTTCGGGAAGTGGGCCGCCCTCCGCAGCGTCGGCGCCGAGGACATGCCCGAGGAAGGGGGGTACCGAGAGATACACCGCGCCGTCGAACAGCTCAGCCGGGACATGGGAATCGAGAAACCCCGGCTGATGGTCGCCCAGATGGGGATGCCAAACGCTTTCGCGGTCGGCCGGAAAGCTGACGGGACAGTCGTTGTCTCCGAGGAGATTATCCAGCTGCTCGACCGCGACGAACTCGAGGGCGTCCTCGCCCACGAACTCGCCCACATCAGGAACCGCGACGTCGTGATGATGGTGCTGGGCCAGAGCCTCGCCTCGATGGTGGGCATCGTCGTCCAGTTCGCGATCATCTTCGGCGGCGAGCGCAATATCGGCAGCTATCTCTTCGCGATGCTCGCCGGGACCGTCGCACAGATGCTCGTGATGATCTTCGTCTTCGCCATCTCGCGGTACCGCGAGTACGTCGCCGACGACGACGCTGCGGAGTACACCAACAACCCGGACGCGATGGCCCGCGCACTGGAGAAGATACAGCAGGGCGCAAAACAGAAACAGGAGGCTGCACGGGCCAAGTCGTCCACCCGAGGCCGCGGTCGCGGGCGCGGACGTGGCCGACAGGAGTCGAGCGACCAGGGGATGCCGGACGAGGTGTCTGCCCTCTGTATCTTCGGCGGCGAGCGCGGCATCCTCGAATCGATCTTCGCGACTCACCCGCCCGTCGAAAAGCGCATCGAGAAGCTCCGGTCCCGGTCCGCGTACTGATACTGACGTGCTCGGCCGGAATCCCGACGAATTGGGCCGGTCGAGTGGACAGTTCTTTTACCCTGGCCCGGCGAGAAACCTCATGAGCGTAGTGCATCCGGGCCAGCGGGTCGCCGTACTCGCCGACTCACAGAACCTCTACCACACCGCCCAGAGTCTCTACTCACAGAACATCGACTACGCCGCGCTCCTCGAGAAAGCCGTCGGCGGCCGAACCCTCACGCGGGCACTCGCGTACGTCGTCAAGGCCGACGCCCCGGAAGAAGAGTCCTTCTTCGAGGCGCTGGTCGACATCGGGTTCGAGACCCGGATCAAGGAAATCCGGACGTTCCAGGACGGCTCGAAGAAGGCAGACTGGGACGTGGGGATGAGTCTCGACGCCGTCTCGCTCGCCCCGCACGTCGATACGGTCGTGCTCTGTACCGGGGACGGCGACTTCGCGCGCCTGTGTCGGTATCTCCAACACGAGGGCGTCCGCGTCGAAACCATCTGCTTCGGGGAATCGACGTCCGAGGACCTCGTCGAGGCCAGCCGCGAATTCACAGACATGAGCGCTGACACGGACCGCTTCCTGCTCTGAGATGTCCGAAAGCGAGCTGCGGGCGCTCCGGCGCGTGGCGGACTACCAGTTCGGCGCTGGCGCGGGGGCGGCGCTGTTTCCGGCCGGTGACGATCTGACCGTGACGCATACGAGTTCCGGACGGCCACGCCAGGTCCGGACTGTGGACGGGCGTCTCGTGACCTACGGAACCGACGGCCGGTTCACGCTCGGGGTCGCCGGCGGCCGGCGCCTCCAGTCATGGCTCGACGCTCCGGCCTACCGTGTCGTCGTCGGCGACGAGAGTGAACCCTACGTCCGGGACGGCCGCAACGTCTTTGCCAAGTTCGTCCGGAACGCGGACGAGGCGATCCAGCCGCGCGACGAGGTGGTGGTCGAACACGCCGACGGCCAGCTCCTCGCCGTCGGACGCGCGGAGCTGTCAGGCCCCGGGATGGGGGACTTCGAAACCGGAATGGCGGTCGCCGTCCGCGAGGGGATTGACTGACGGCCAACGCAGGCCTTTTTATCGCCTGGCGTGAACCCCGGGACATGTTTGGAGGAGGCGGCGGCGGACTGAACCCGAGCAAGATGAAGCAGATGATGGAGCAGATGGGCATCGATATAGAGGACATCGACGCCGAGGAGGTCGTGATCCGGACCTCCGAGGGGGATCTCGTCTTCAGCGACGCCGAAGTCCAGCGCATGGACGCCCAGGGGCAGGCGACCTACCAGATCGTCGGCTCCCCGGAGCGTCGCGAACCCGGCGAGACGAGCACCGACGACGAGGAAACCGGTGGAGGCGACGCCGGTATCCCGCAAGCGGACGTCGAACTCGTCGCGGGCCGGACGGGCGCGAGCGAGGACCGCGCCCGCGAGGCGCTCGACGCGGAGGACGGGGATCTCGCGGCCGCGGTCGAGCGCCTGGAGTAGCGTGGCCTACCTGTTCGTCTACGAGGACCGCGAGTACCTGCTCTCACCGGGCGAGCGCCTGGAGACCGACCTCGGAATTCTCGAGGTGCCCGAAGACACCTCGCCGGGCGACGTGATCGAGACCCACCTGGGGACACCTTTCAGGGTGCGGCAGCTCCGCGGGCCGGACCTCTTTCATCACCTCGAGCGCACCGGTGCGCCGATGATGCCTCGTGACATCGGCCTCGTCGTCGGTCACACTGGCGTCGGCACCGACGACCGGGTTCTCGACGCTGGCACGGGGACGGGCGTCCTCGCCGCCTATCTCGGCCGGATCGGCGCCGACGTGGTGACCTACGAACGAGACGGCGAGTTCGCCGATGTCGCCCGCGAGAACATGGCCACTGCGGGCGTAGCCGACCTCGTCGATGTTCGCAAGGGGGACATCTGTGGCGACATCGACGAACTCGTCGACTCCGGGGGCTTCGACGTGCTCACGCTCGACACGGAAGACGCCCCTGCGGTTGTCGAACGAGCGCCGGACCTGCTCGTCACCGGGGGGTTCGTCGCCGTCTATTCGCCGTTCGTCGAGGCGACGCGGGAGGTGGTCGAAACCGCCCGGGAGGTCGGTCTCGCGGACGTGGAGGCGCTCGAAACGATTCAGCGGGAGATGGACATCGACGACCGCGGATCACGGCCGTCGACCGCCGGCGTGGGCCACACCGGCTACCTGACGTTCGGGCGCGTCAGCGGGTGAGAGCGATCGGCTGATCGACTAGCTGTCTTCCCCTTCTTCGCTTTCGTCGTCCGATTCGCCGTCGGGGCCATCTGTCTGGACGAGCGTGTCGCCGTCAACCTCGTACTCGACCTCGACCTCGGTGTCGCCCTTGATGAACTCCACGTCGAAGTCGTCGGCGTCGTCGGCGATGGTGAACGACGCCTGCCCGTTCTCGTCGGTCACGCCGACATCCTCACCCTCCAGAGAGACCCCTGCACCTGCGATGCCACCTGCGTCGTCAGTTAGTGTGACTGTCACCATGTCGTCGTCATCGAGGGCCGCATTGACCGAGACGTCACCTGCGAGTCTCTCCTCGTCGTCCTGGTCGTCCTGGTCGTCCTGGTCGTCCTGGTCGTCCTGGTCGTCCTGGTCGTCCT
>JAZKRS010000095.1:0-7896 GCA_036626435.1 Haloarculaceae archaeon
TGCTCTTACATAAGGGGCCTGTGTTGAATAGCGGTGATGGAGGCGGTCCTCTGGTACGTGCTGACGGGGACACGCGGGGGGAAAAACCGCGTGCGCATCCTCAGGGCGCTGGACGAGCGCCCCCGGAATGCCAACCAGCTCGCGGAGGACCTGGACCTCGATTACAAGACGATCCGGCACCACCTCGACGTGCTGGCGGACAACGACATCGTGACCGACAGCGGCGACGACTACGGCGCGGTCTACCTGCCGACCGACCGCGTGCGACACCACTGGGAGACCGTCGAGGACATCATCCAGGAGGTCGACTGATTATGGTACAATTTGGGAAAGAGTATATTCGACAGAGAACCCTACGGTGGTACAGATGGGAGTCTGGCTGAACGCTGCGAGCGCCGCGACGGTGCTCAACATCGTGCTGTTGCTCGTCCTCGGGAGCATCTGGGTCCGCAACTACCTGGAATTTCGCTCCAAGCACACGCTGGGCCTCTCGGTGTTCGTCGCCCTCCTGCTCGCGGAGAACCTCCTCACCTTCAACTACTACGTCATCAACCGCCAGGTCGCAAACTACCTCTCCCAGGCCGACCCCATCGCAGGCAAAGCCATGATGTTCGTCCAGGTCCTCGAACTCGCCGCCATCGTCTTCCTCCTCTGGACCACCTGGGACTGACCCCACACTCCTCGACTCCCGACCTCTCGTTCTTCAGACGTATCATTCGTGAGAGGAGACGCGGCCCGGGCACGTCGATTACCCCGAACCGGGAGTGCGAATCCCGGCAGGTCAGTCCCGAATCGCCCGTTTTGGGTCGAAATTGGGTCGGAGAATGGTCACTGTTGGGAAAATATATACAATCTGTCTAGTCGCAGTCCCGTATGCAATGTCACGACCGAACAGACGACAGGTACTCGGGACAGTAGGGAGCGCACTAACGATCGGACTCGCAGGGTGTCCACAGGGTGGCGGCGGCGACGAGACGCCAACGCCGACGGTCGAACCGACGCCGACACCGACCGCGACGCCGGAGGGGATGTCGACGCCGGACGGGACGACGGGCAACGTCCGCGTCGCACACTACTCGCCGGACGCACCCGACGTGGACGTCTACGTGGACGGCGATCAGGTCCTTTCGGGTGTCCCGTTCAGGGGGGTCAGCGATTACATGGAGGTGCCGACCGGATCGCGCACCGTCGAGATCACGGCCACGGGCGACCCCGACACCGTCGCCTTCTCGGGCGATATCGACGTGGCGGAGGGCGATTTCACCATCGCAGCGGTGGGCGAACTGACCGACGGCGACACCGAGTTCCGCCCGCTCGTCCTTGAAGACGACAACAGCGACGTGGCCGACGACATGGCCCGCGTGCGACTCGTCCACGCCTCGCCCGACGCCCCCGCCGTGGACGTGACGCTTGCGTCCTCGGGCGACGCGCTCTACGACGGCGTGCCGTTCGGCGAGTCGGGCTACGTCGAGGTGCCCGAGGGGACCTACACTCTCCAGGTCCGGGGCGACACCGACAGTAACGACGGGGACGTGGTCGCGGAGTTCACGGTCGAACTGGCCGGCGGCACGGTCTACACGGGCTTTGCCGGCGGGTATCTCACCGCCGACGACGAACCGGCCGACGAGCCGTTCGATCTCTCGCTGGTCGTCGACAGCGGCGCCGGCGGCGGCGGCAAGCGCGCGAACGTCCGGGTGGCGCACTTCTCGCCGGACGCCCCGAACGTGGACGTCTACGTCGACGACGACCGGGTGCTCTCGGACGTTCCCTTCCGGGCGACGAGCGACTATCTCAGCGTTCCGGCGGGGACTCGCACCGTTCAGATCACGGCCGCCGGCGACCGCAGTACCGTCGCCTTCGAGGGTGACCTCGCCCTCTCGGCCCAGGATTACACCGTGGCAGCAATCGGCGAACTGACAGACGGCGATACCGAGTTCCGCCCGCTCGTCCTCGAAGACGACAACAGCGACGTGGCCGACGACACGGCACGCGTGCGGCTCGTCCATGCGTCGCCGGACGCGCCGGCGGTGGACGTCACGCTCGAATCCTCGGGCGACGCGATCTACGACGGCGTGCCCTTCGGTGAGTCGGGCTACGTCGAGGTGCCCGAGGGGACCTACACCCTCCAGGTCCGGGGCGACACCTCGGGCAACGACGGGGACGTGGTCGCCCAGTTCCCCATCGAATTCGCTGGCGGCACGGTGTATACGGCCTTCGCAGGCGGCTACCTCACGCCCGGTGACGAACCGGCCGACGAATCCTTCGACCTCTCGCTGGCCGTCGACAGTGGCGCCGGCGGCGGCGGCAAGCGCGCGAACGTCCGGGTGGCGCACTTCTCGCCGGACGCCCCGAACGTGGACGTCTACGTCGACGACGACCGGGTGCTCTCGGACGTCCCCTTCCGGACGACGAGTGACTACCTCAGCGTGCCGGCAGGGAGTCGATCGGTGGAGATAACGGCCGCTGGCGACCCCGACACCGTCGCATTCGAGGGAGACGTCGAGGTTGGCGCCAGCGACTACACCATCGCGGCAATCGGCGAACTGACAGACGGCGACACCGAGTTCCAGCCGCTCGTCCTCGAAGACGACAACACTCCCGTTGAGGACGTCCGCGTCCGGCTGGTCCACGCCTCGCCGGACGCACCGGCCGTCGACGTGACGGTCCGGGACTCGGGTGACGCGTTATACGAGGACGTCGCGTACACCGAGTCCGCGTACACCGAAGTTCCGCAGGGCGCGTACTCGCTCCAGGTTCGCGGTGCGACGGGCGACAACGACGGGGCTATCGTCGCCGAATTCGACCACGTCTCGGTGTTCTCGGGCACGGTCTACACTGTCTTCGCGGGAGGGTACCTCACGCCCGAGGACGGCGCGACAAACGAGCCCTTCGACCTCACAGTCGTCCAGGACGCCACCTACTCCCAGTAGCATTTAAGACGCCGAAAATGTCGTCTCCGGATTCCCCTGTCACCGACCCGCACGCCTGTCCCGTGTCATGGTTGTGAACACCCGCCATGCATCCATTCTCGAAAGATTTATAAGTCTTTCTAACTTACTAGTGGTTAAGAAGAGCGACCGGGGGAATTTTATAATTGCCTCTCCGGCAACTTCGATCATCCAATCATGAGTGAATCACCGACACGGCTGAACACAGCCGAACAGACGCGAGAAAGCGACACACAGGAAGAGGTCAGAGAAGACATTTGCGACGAGTGTGGCGGCCGCCTCGTCACTGACGAAGAGCACGGCGAGACGGTCTGTAGCGAGTGCGGCCTCGTCGTCGAGGAGGACGAGATCGACCCCGGCCCCGAGTGGCGCGCCTTCGACTCCAAGGAGAAAGATCAGAAGTCCCGCGTCGGGGCGCCGACGACGAACATGATGCACGACAAGGGTCTGTCGACGAACATTGGCTGGCAGAACAAGGACGCCTACGGCAACGCTCTCTCCAGCCGCCAGCGCGAGAAGATGCAGCGCCTGCGCACCTGGAACGAGCGGTTCCGGACGCGTGACTCGAAGGAGCGCAACCTCAAGCAGGCACTCGGTGAGATCGACCGAATGGCCTCTGCGCTGGGCCTCCCCGAGAACGTCCGCGAGACGGCAAGCGTCATCTACCGCCGCGCACTCGAGGAGGACCTCCTGCCCGGCCGCTCCATCGAGGGTGTCGCCACTGCCGCCCTCTACGCCGCCGCACGACAGGCCGGCACTCCCCGTTCGCTCGACGAAATCGCCACCGTCTCCCGGATCGACCGCATGGAGCTGACGCGGACGTACCGGTACGTGGTCCGGGAGCTGAGCCTCGAGGTCAAGCCCGCCGATCCCAAGAGTTACGTCCCGCGGTTCACCTCCGACCTCGACCTCTCCGAGGAGGTCAAACGGCAGGCCAGGGAACTGCTCGACGCCGCAAAGGAAGGCGGGACCACCAGCGGCAAGTCCCCCGTCGGCCTCGCGGCCGCGGCCGTCTACGCCGCCGCGTTGCTGACGAACGAGAAGGTCACCCAGAGCCAGGTCTCGGAGGTCGCCAACATCTCCGAGGTCACCATCCGCAACCGGTACAAGGAACTCCTCGAAGCGAAGGGCACGCCGATGAGCTAGAACCGAGCAGGACCCCCTCGTTCCGGGACACCCCCACCTTTTTGACCACAGCGAGCGTGGTACAGAGACGCATGACGGAGACGTATGTGCGGCTCCTCTGTCCGGAGTGTAAGAAGGAGTGGGAATCGTCGCCAAACGACCTGCCGGGAAGCAGCCGGACGTTTCACTGCCCCAACTGTCACGCGAGCCGTCGGCTCTCGGAGTTCATGCGGACCGAACACGACCTCAAGACGCTCAAAAAGCTCAGCTAGTTCTCACCCGCTCGTCGACGAGCGTGCTCCGCAGGCGTCACACTTGAGGATGAGTGCGCCCTGTTCGCGCTCCAGCCTGGTGTCGGGGAGGCCACACTCCGAGCAGAGAACGAACTCCTCGGTGTACTCCTCGATTGCGTCCTCGATCCGGCGCGGGTTGAACTCGCCTGTCAGGCGCACCCGGCCGCTCTCGTCGATGTGACCGCTCGTCCCGAGTTCGTCCTGCAGGAACTTCATAACGTGGTCCTCGTCGCGGTCGAGCTTCCGCCGGACCGCCTGGAAGTTCTCGAAGACTGTGACGTTTCCCTCCTGTCGCACCTCGGCGTCGGGGACCTCGAATCGCTCGGAGCCACTCTCGATGTCCGGTGTCTGCTCGATTCCCCGGTCGAGCATGTCGTCGTAATCCATGCCTGAAACATACCAGCGCCCGGATAAAAGGACTCTGTTCTCTCATTCGCGGTCCGTGGTGTGCTCCACACTCCCCTCGTCGATTCGTGTCGCCGGCACGCCCGCGACCGTCGCCCCCGGCTGCACATCGGTGGCGACAAGCGAGTTGGCCGCGATCCGGGCGTCGGCCCCGATCTCGACGCCCGGCAACACGATGGCGCCCGCGCCGATCATCGCCCGCTCGCCCACGACGACCTCGCCGGTCCGGTACTCGTCTTGCAGAAACTCGTGACAGAGGATCGTCGCGTCGTAGCCGACGACTGCGTCGTCCTCGACGGTGATGAGATCCGGCCAGAACACGTCCGGCGTCGATTCGAGCCCCCAGGCCACGCCCGGTCCGACGGTAACGCCGATGCGCCGGAGGAGCCAGCGCTTGAGTGCGAGACTCGGTGAGACCCGGCAGACGAGGATGACAAGGTAGTTGACGACGACCCGCAACGGGTTGCGCGCACGGTACCATCGGTGGAGGGAGTTGTGTGATCCCGGGGTCGGGTGGGCTGTCACGCGCTCGTGGCGCGGATTCGCCTCGCCGACTCCCCGGTCGCCCTCGCTGTCTGACTGTGACCGCGACTCGTCGGACCGTGCATCACTCACACTCGCCGTTCCGGTCGTAGAGCCTTGAATGGCGCGCTCGCGTTGTGACGGCGCTACTCGCCTCTGAACTCGGCCACGTGGTCGACCCGCGACTGGACGAGATCGCGTTTGCCGATGTCGTGACGGATGCGCAGACCCTCGTCGCCGGCGGCCGCGAGCGCGTCCTCGGCGATGGATTCGGCCTCCGCGATGGAGTCGGCGAGGCCGACCGCGGCGAACGAACGAGAGGTCGTCGTGTAGATGCCGTCCTCGCGTTCGTCGACGCTGGCATAGAAGACGAGAGCATCGCCAGCCGTGTTGGCATCGATATCGACGCGTGTTCCGCCCTGGGGATCGGTCGGATACCCGTCGGGGACGGCGTACTTGCAGACAGTCGCCTGTCGCTCGAAGCTGAGTTTGGGCAGCGAGTCGCCCTCTCTCGCGGCTGTCAGCACGTCGAGGAAGTCCGTCTTCAGGACTGGCAGCGTGTTCATCGCCTCGGGGTCACCAAAGCGGGCGTTGAACTCGACAACCTTCACGCCGTCGGCGGTGAGCATGAACTGGCCGTAGAGGACCCCCTTGTATCCATCCAGGGCGTCGACTGTCTCCTGGAGGATGTCCACGGCCTCCATGTAGTCGTCTTCGTCCATGAACGGGAGTTCGAGCGTGGCGTCGCTGTAGGAACCCATCCCGCCGGTGTTGGGTCCCTCGTCACCCTCGTAGGCGCGCTTGTGGTCCTGGACGGCCGGCGTCACGCGCAACTGGCCGGCGGCGACGAACGCCTGAACGGTGAACTCCTCGCCGACGAGGCGCTCCTCGAGGATAATCCGGTCGTAGCCCGAGTCGCGGATGTACTCCTTTGCCTCCTCGGCGGTGACCTGGTCGCCGATGACGCGGACGCCCTTGCCGCCGGTGAGGCCCGCGGGCTTTACCGCCAGGTCGCCGTCGTACTCGTCGATGTACTCGCAGGCGGCCTCTGTGTCGTGGAACTCCTCGAAGTCGGGACAACCCGGAATCGAGTGGCGGTCCATGAACCGACGCTGGAAGCCCTTGTCCGTCTCGATTCTCGCTTCGTCCTGTCGGGGGCCGAAGGCGTAGATGCCGGCGTCGTCGAGCGCGTCCGCGACGCCAGCTTCCAGCGGCGCCTCCGGACCGATGACTGCAAGCGTCGCTCCCACGTCCTGAGCGTACGAGCGGACGGCAGTCGGGTTCGTCGCATCCAGTGTCTCGAACCCGTCGGCGATACGTGCGATGCCCGGGTTCCGGTTGCCGGCACAGGCGTACAGGGTCGCCTCCGACCCGGCGAGCGCGCGGGCGACAGCGTGCTCGCGTCCGCCCCCACCGACCAGCAGCACGGTCTCTGCCATACCGGTGTGACTTGCAGGCGCCGACGTAAGCGTTTCCCATCGGAGAGGGACCAATGTCTTTTGCCCGCGGCGACCCCACGTGCTGCTATGACAGACCCAGCGCGCCGGAACCGACTGGACGAGGAGGAGAGCCCCTACCTCCGCCAGCACGCCGACAACCCCGTCAACTGGCAGCCGTGGGGCGAGACAGCACGCGAGGCCGCCAGCGAGCGCGACGTCCCGATCTTCCTCTCGGTGGGCTACGCCGCCTGCCACTGGTGTCACGTGATGGAGGAGGAGAGCTTCGAGGACGAGGGGGTCGCCGAACTCCTCAACGAGAGCTTCGTCCCGGTGAAGGTCGACCGCGAGGAGCGGCCCGACGTCGACAGGATCTACCAGACCATCTGTCAGCGCGTCACCGGGCAGGGCGGATGGCCGCTCTCCGCCTGGCTAACACCCGACGGGCGGCCCTTCTACGTGGGCACCTACTTCCCGAAAGATCCCATGCGGGGCCGGCCCGGCTTCGTCCAGTTGCTCCAGGACATCCGGGACGCCTGGACCGACCCGGCCGAACGGGAGAAACTCGAGGACAGGGCCGACCAGTGGACCGGAGCCATCGAGGGCGAACTCGAGGAGGTTCCCGACCAGCCCGGCGACGCGCCGGGAAGCGACACACTTGACATGGCCGCACAGGCTGCTGTCAGGGGTGCCGACCGCGAACACGGCGGCTGGGGACGCGGCCAGAAGTTCCCCCAGACCGGCCGCCTGCACGTCCTCGGACGCGCCCACAACCGGGCCGGGCAGGAGGGCTACCGCGCGGTCGTCGAGGAGACGCTCGACGCGATGGCCGACGGGGGGCTGTACGACCACGTCGGCGGCGGCTTCCACCGCTACACGACCGACCGCGAGTGGGTCGTCCCCCACTTCGAGAAGATGCTCTACGACAACGCCGAGATTCCGCGGGCGTTCCTCGCCGGCTACCAGCTGACCGGCAAAAAGCGGTACGCCGAGGTCGTCGAGGAGACGTTCGCGTTCCTCGGGCGGGAACTCCAGCACCCCGAGGGCGGGTTCTACAGCACTCTGGATGCGCGTAGCGCGGCCGTCCCCACGGAAGGCGGCCGCGAAGAAGATAGCGCGGCCGTCCCCACGGAAGGCGGCCGCGAAGAAGATAGCGCGGCCGTCCCC
>JAZKRS010000096.1:0-7597 GCA_036626435.1 Haloarculaceae archaeon
GCGAGGAGGTCCCGGGTCGCCGTGGCTATCCCGGCTACATGTACACGGACCTCGCCTCCCTGTACGAACGGGCCGGCCGCATCAAGGGCCAGGAGGGGTCGGTCACGCAGATCCCCATCCTGACGATGCCCAGCGACGACATCACCCACCCGATCCCCGACCTGACGGGGTACATCACCGAGGGGCAGATCCTCGTGGATCGGGACCTCAACAGCAAGGGCGTCGAGCCGCCGATCAACGTCCTGCCCAGCCTGTCGCGGCTGATGGACGACGGCATCGGCGAGGAGCTAACCCGCGGGGACCACGGCGGCGTCTCGGACCAGATCTACGCCGCCTACGCGGAGGGCGAGGACCTGCGCGACCTCGTCAACATCGTCGGCCGCGAGGCCCTCTCCGAGCGGGACAACAAGTTCCTCGACTTCGCTGATAGCTTCGAGGTCGAGTTCGTCCAGCAGGGCTATGACACCAACCGCGACATCGAGGAGACCCTGGAGATCGGCTGGGAACTCCTCTCGACGCTTCCCAAGGAGGAGCTCAACCGCGTCGACGAGGAGTACATCGAGGCGTACTACCTCGAGGACGAGGAACCGGTCGAAGTCGAAGCAGAGTAGGCCCTCCCCTTTCTGTCTCGTCCTGTCCGCGGGAGAACCTCAAATATTGGGGAGATCCGGTAAGTGTTTCGTCCCCTAACATACAGATGCGTCATGACGGGACTATTTCCATTACAGGCTGGATCGGGCGTCCCCGTACAGCCTTGGTTGTGGGTCGGCACCGCAGGAATGTTCCTGGGGATGCTGTACTTCATAGCCAAGGGCTGGGGCGAAGAGAACGAACGCAAACAGGAGTTTTTCATCGTCACCATCTTCATCACAGCCATCGCCTTCGCGAACTACCTTGCGATGGCGCTTGGCTTCGGTGTGACGACGGTGATGGTCGGCGGTGAGGAACTCCCCATATACTGGGCACGGTATACGGACTGGTTCTTCACCACGCCGTTGCTGTTGCTCGACCTCGGCTTGCTGGCCGGGGCGACGCGGAACGAGCTGGCCACGCTGGTCGGCCTCGACGCTGCGATGATCGGCACCGGCGCAGTCGCCACGCTGGTCGGTGACGGCGTCGCGTTCGACGCCATCTCGACGGGCGCGAACCGCCTCGTGTGGTGGGGCGTCAGTACCGCCTTGCTGCTGGTGTTGCTGTACTTCCTGTTCGGGTCACTCACCCAGAAGGCAGCAGCGATCGGCGGGAGCTTGGAGTCGAAGTTCACGACGCTGCGAAACCTCATCGTTGTCATCTGGCTGGTGTATCCGGTCTGGTGGCTGGTCGGCACCGAAGGTCTCGGGGCCGTTGGGCTCGGAATCGAGACTGCCGGATTCATGGTCCTGGACCTCACCGCGAAGGTCGGGTTCGGCATCATCCTGCTGTCCAGTCGCGAAGTCCTCGACCAGGCCGCCAGCGCCCGTGAGACTGTGACGGCTGACTGACCGCGGAGTATAACATCCTCCGTTCTCGTTTTTGAGACACCCATAGCTACAACAGAAATCCTCATGCAACTCACCTATCTCGCCTTTCTCGCCGTCTTTCTGGTCGTCCCTCTCGTGTCTCTCGGCGTGGCGACGGCGCTCCAGACAAACCGACATCGTCCGCCGCGGTCAGTCCGGGTCGGTGGTATGGCCGTAATCGTCGTTCTGGCTCTGGCGTACACGACGCCCTGGGACAACTACCTCATCGCAGAGGGGGTGTGGTGGTACGGCGACGGGCGCGTCGCGGCGAGACTCTGGCTCGCGCCCGCCGAGGAGTACATCTTCATCGTCCTCCAGTCCGTCCTCGTGGCCGCCTGGACGTTCTACCTCGCGGGCCCGGTCGACGGATCGGTCAGTCACACCTGGGCCGATCGGATCGGGGGCGGCCTGGCCGGCTTCGGGGTCACCGCTCTCGGGGCCGTCCTGGTCGTCGGCCCACAGTCGACGTTCTACCTCGGAGCGATCGTCCTGTGGGCCGGGCCGGTGCTCGCACTCCAGTGGGCCGTCGGCTGGCGGTACCTCCTCTCGGTGCCCCGGCGAGTCGCCGCCGGCGTTGCCGTCCCGGTCGTCTACCTCTGTGCGATCGACTGGTTCGCGATCCGGCAGGGGGTCTGGACCATCTCGGCCGACCACACGACGGGCCTGGCCGTCGCCAGTCTGCCGATCGAGGAGGCGACCTTCTTTCTGCTCACCTCGACGTTCGTCGTCCAGGGGCTCGTGTTGCTCCGGTGGGTGATCGCGAAATGGGGCTGACAGCAGATCCCGCGGCCGTGGCACGTACCACGCTCGGCCGGGTTGCGCTTCTGCTCGGCTGGGTTCCCCTCGCCGCGCTCGTCCCGGTTGCGCTTTTCGTCCCCGAGATTCCGCCGACCTACCGGTATCTCCCGCTGGTGGCGAGTGCGCTCCTGTTCGGGATGCCCCACGGGGCCGTCGACTATGTGGCGCTGCCGCGTGCCCGGGCCGGCCGGGTCTCGGTTCGCGGGATCGGGGTCGTCTCCGCGCTCTATCTCCTGTTCGGCGGCGCGTACCTCGGGCTGTGGTTCCTCGCGCCTGTACCCGCTGCCGGCCTCTTCATCCTCCTGACCTGGTTTCACTGGGGACAGGGCGACCTCTACGCCCTCCGTGACATGTTCGGAGTGGATCACGTCGGAGACCGCCTCCAGCAGAGCCTGACCGTTCTCGTCCGGGGCGGCCTCCCCATGCTCGTCCCGCTTCTGGGCTTTCCTGGCCGCTACCGGGAGGTCCTCGGCACGTTCGTCGAGCCCTTCGGTACGAACGCCAGCGCCTGGCTTATCTTCGAGCCCACAGCTCGCCTGGCGCTCGGGGCCGTGTTCGCGGCAGTAACGCTCTTTGCGCTCGCTCGCGGGCACCGGCACGCGACCGCGGCTGACGGCGGTACCGACGCCAGGCGCAGGTGGCACCTGGACGTCGCCGAGACGGGCCTGCTGTGGGCCTACTTCCTGCTCGTGCCGCCAGTGCTCGCAGTGGGGGTGTACTTCTGTCTGTGGCACTCGGTCCGGCACATCGCCCGCGTCGTCCTGCTCGACGGGGCGAGCGTCGAGTCGCTCGCAGGCGGGCACTTTCTCCCCGCGACCGGGAAGTTTGCACTCGAGGCTGCCGTCCCCACGGCCCTCGCGCTGGGACTTATCGGCGGGCTCTGGGCCGTCGCTCCGGGTTCTGTCGAGACGCTTGCGGGCGCGACCGGGCTCTATCTGGTGGGTATCGCTGTCCTGACGCTCCCACACACCGTCGTCGTCGTCTGGATGGACCGCGAACAGGGGATCTGGACGGTGACAGGTGATCAGCCCCGTATCGCTAAGTGACCGCCCCCGGTAGCCGGGGTCATGGACGACGACATCGTGTTGCGGAGCGCGCGCAACGCCTTCCTGATCGTGCTCCTCTTTCTCGTCGGGGCCAGCACCTACCAGTTCTACACGATCGGGGGGATCACCACCCCAATCGCGGCCATCTGGGTGGCAGCCGCCGGCTCGTTTTACCTCTCGAAGTGGTACTACGGGCGCCAGGGTTCGTCTTCGTGACCGGCGAGAGATCCGCTCCCGTTGCGGCTGATACTGACGGCTATATACCGGTCGACGTAAGCCCTGATACTTTCAGCCGGGAACGTCCGGCTGAGACGTATCAAAAGTTACGTCGACCGGTATAACTTCGTGAGCATAGTCGACCCCGCGGGGGATCGACATCGCTCACGGGCTTATAACCGTTAGTATGAGGGCGGATCTGAAAAGGGTTAACTGAGTGGATGCTGAAGGGTGACACAAGATGGCCGAGGACGTCAAGCCGACGCGAAAGAACCTGATGGCGATCGAGGAGCGCATCGAACTCTCCGACCGGGGCCACGACACCCTGGAGAAAAAGCGGGACGGCCTCATCATGGAGTTCATGGACATCCTGGATCAGGCCCGGGACGTCCGCAGCGACCTGGAGGCGAGCTACGACAGCGCCCAGCGGCGCATCGACATGGCCCGTGCGATGGACGGCGACGTCGCGGTCCGTGGCGCCGCGGCGGCGCTCAAGGACCACCCCGAACTCACCACGCAGTCGAAGAACATCATGGGTGTGGTCGTGCCACAGATCGAGTCCTCGAAGGTCCAGAAGGATCTGAACGAGCGCGGCTACGGGGTGCTCGGGACGAGCGCGCGCATCGACGAGGCCGCCGAGGCCTACGAGGAACTCCTCGAGAACATCATCCTCGCCGCCGAGGTCGAGACGGCGATGAAGAAGCTCCTCGAAGAGATCGAGACGACCAAGCGGCGCGTCAACGCCCTCGAGTTCAAACTCCTGCCAGAGCTCCGCGAGAACAAGGAGTACATAGAACAGAAACTCGAAGAGCAGGAACGCGAGGAGATCTTCCGGATGAAGAAGATCAAGGCGAAAAAGGAAGAAGCCGAGAAGGAAGAGCGCGAGGCGGAACGCGAACGCGAAGAAGCCCTCGCCGCAGACGACTGATAGTGATTGCTGTAAGCCATTACCGGATCGACCGCAGAATGTGACGCGGTCGAAACGGTAAACCGTTACAGCAATCACTATGACTGTCCCCTCTCTTTTTATCCCCCGACCCTCACCACCAGGTATGGGCTGTCCGGACTGTGGCGGGGAGACGCTCGCATTCCAGGTTCCCGGGGAGTTTCGCCCCCTGTTACCGGGCGAGGAATCCGGCGTTGCGCTGTGTACGCGCTGTCTGGCGCTGCATCCCGACCCAGATCCCCCCGCAGAGCTGCCGAATCTGCAGGACGCCAGCGACGCGTTCCCGACCGATCCCGGGGCTGCCATCCCCATGGCACTGGCCGTCGGATTGCTCGAAAGCCTCGCGCTCTACCGGTCGGAGATATCCGAACTGCTCGCCGCCGTCGAGCGCGCGGGATCGGACCCGCTTCTGGTTCTCGATCGGCTGGCACGTGATCCCGACCTCGAACCCGGGGTCGACCTCGCCGGCCGTCGCCGTCAGGTCGAACAGCTCCTCTAAACGTTGGTCGAGTACCGGAGCAGGCCAGCGACGCCGCCGAATGCGGTGAGGAGCTGTTCGCCCTTCTCGAAGTCCGTCGAGACGAAGATCGTCTCGGTCCCGCGCTGGCCGGCGATCCCCATCAGGTGATCGATGGCGTCCTCCCGCTCGCCGTCGGCGACCTCCTCGCCACACCGCGAGCAGGTGTGGGTCGGCGTCGCCGCGTCGCTGTCCATCAGTTCTCGCTCCTCGTGGCCGTTGCTGCACTCGTAGGTGACCACGTTCTTCCGGAGATCCTCGCTTATCAGGAGGCGGTCGACGGACCCCATCACGAGGTTCTGGCGGGTCTGGTCGAAGCCGTAGGTCGCGAGGTCGCCGTCGTGGAGTTCTCTGAAGAACTCCTCCATGACCTCCTTGTCCTGGAGTATCTCTCGTTCCGCGAGGACCTCGCTGGCGGCGTCGACAAGGTCGTAGAGCCCGGACTCGTCGGTGTAGGCGACGTCGAACTTCCCGAGGACCTGGTCCTGGAGTTCGTGGTGGAGGTAGTCGCCGTCGAGAAATTCGTCCTTCGTGGGCGAGGGGCCGCCGACGAGGACGCCGTCGAGGTCGTGCCGTTTCGGAACGAAGAGGTCGTTGGCCATCTCCGCGACCTCCTGATAGAAGTTGTCGATGGCCTCCAGCCTGAGGCGGGCGAAGCGCTGGGCCGACTGGCCGCCCTTGCGCTGCTTGCCGGGAACCAGCGAGGTGGCAGACTTGACGGGCTCGACGCGTTTGCCCCGTAGCCAGCCGACGTTTGCCTCGCGGCGATCCAGCACAACGAGGCCAAACAGGCCCTTGTCCGCCAGCATCTCTTCGAGGGGTTCGGTCAGGAACTCCGAGTCGCAGTGATAGCGAAATGACTGGATGGATTCGGGCGGGTTCTCGAGGACCCGGGTCACCATGTCGGTCTGGCCGCCGCCGGCGTCGACTGCGCCCGAGAAGAGGACCATCCCGTTTTCCGGCGGCGTGTCGTAGTACTTGAGGCGGTCCTTGATGGACTTCAGAGCGTCCTGAACGTTCGTCCGGGTGTCCTTGGACTTGATGTTGCTCGCCTCGGAGTGTTCCTGGGTGATGTGGGCGGCGACGTCGCTGATCTGTCGCTCCGGGGGCACGTAGATAGTGACCAGCTGCGTCCCCGACCCGCGGTAGCCCTTGAGTTCCTCTATGAGCTTTCTGAACTCGTATTTTTGTTTGTCCGTCTGCTCGGCTTCGACCTCGCTCATCACTCCTAGTTGGCGAGAGCCGGGTAAGAATGTGTTGACCTCGGGGCTCGCGCTCCATCGACCGGGAAATCCCTCCGAGAGCCCTACATCGACTCGGGGGCGGCCACGCCGAGGGCGTCCAGCGCGTTCGCGAGCGTATTCCGCGCCGCGACGACGGTCGCGAGCCGCGCGTCCCGGGTACCCTCGGGGGCATCGAGAACCCGACACTCCCGGTAAAAGGTGTTGAAGCCGTCGGCGAACTCCCGGGCGTAGGTTGCGACGTCGTGGGGTCGCAGCTCGTCGGCGGCCCCGTCGATCACGGCGGGGAACCGCGCGACTGCACGGAGGAGGTCCCGGGCTTCGTCGGCTTCGAGGGCGGCAGCGTCGACGTCCTCGGCGGCAGGAACGTCGTGGCCCGCCGCGCGCGCCTCGTCGAGGATGCCACACGCCCGGGCGTGGGCGTACTGGACGTAGGGGGCGCTCTGGGCCTCGAAGTCGAGAGCGGTCTCCCACTCGAAGGTGATCCCCTTCAGTGGCTGTTTTGCGACGATGTCGTAGCGGACGGCCCCGACCCCGACCTGGTGGGCAACCCGCTCGACGTCGGCCTCCGCGAGGTCGTTGTCCCGGATGCGGTCACCCAGGCGGTCCTCGACCTCCTCGCGTGCGCGAGCGATAGCCTCGTCCAGGAGTTCGTCGAGGTCGATTCCGGTCCCTTCCCGGGTGCTCATCCCGCCCTCCGGGAGGTTCACCCAGGAGTAGTGAATCGACTGGAGCCTGTCGGTGTCGTGACCCAGCAGTTCGAGGGTCCGACCCAGTTGTTCGGCCTGGAGCTTGTGGTCCTCGCCGAGGACGGTCACGGCCTCGTCGAAATTCTCGAACTTCCATTCGTGATGTGCGAGGTCGCGGGTCGTATAGAGGGATGTCCCGTCCGCACGCAGGAAGACGAGGTTCTTGTCGATATCCTCGAACTCGATCTGCCAGGCGCCGTCCTCGTAGACGGCCTCCTCGAGGTCCTTGAGCCGGTCGACCACGTCGTCCGTCGAGCTGTCGCGCATGAAGCGGGTCTCCTTGACGAACTCGTCGAACTCCGCGGGCAGTCGCCCGAGGGTATCCTGCATCCCGGAGAGTACCGTGTCGACGACCCCGCTCACCCGCTCGTAGACCGCCTCGTCGCCCTCCTCTAGCCCCTGGAGGATGGCCTCGATCTCCGCCTCGGCGTCCTCGACGTCGGCGGGATCGGCTTCCTCCAGATACGCGTTGCCCTTCCGGTAGTAGCGCACGAGATCGTACTCCGGGGAGTCGCGTTCGGGTTCGGGGAGGTCGGACTCGTCGAAGGTCTCGTAGGCCCAGGTGAAAACGGCCATCTGGCGGCC
>JAZKRS010000097.1:0-7430 GCA_036626435.1 Haloarculaceae archaeon
CCGTGGGTGCAACGTAGCCAACATCTCCACCGGAGGAATCCTCGCACTTCAGGGCGGGGAGGAAGTCAAGAGCCACTCCCCGGAACGTATGAGGTCTGTGCAGTCCCGGTCTCCAAGTGCCGCGAGAATCCCAGTTGGAATCGCATTCACCCCCACTCGCGGTCGGGGGCATAACTGACACAATATATTAGTAATACTATACTATATATTTATAATACTAAATATTATAATAATGTTGGATTAAATTCATCTCTATGTGGAAAATTTTCTGCGGAAAGAGAAGCCCAAAGACGGACATTTCGCTGACTCACGCACAAAAGACTTCGATCGATTCGATGTAACTGATTTTAATATCAAATATATTTTTATTATTCATACAAGTATATCTTTCGGATTAGTCGTCTCACTGTCATATGTGTTCCTCTTCCAGGACCCATCCGAGTGCGCGCTTGTAGTGCGTGAACATCTGTCTCACTCTCTCGTGGTTCATCTCCTCGTCATCCAGTTGTTCCTTGAGAAACTCGTACTGGTCGCGGATTTCCTCTTCATCGCGCATGGGGCTTCCTTGGGACGAGTTCGATAAAGGTCTTGGTGTCTCCCCGCCGAGCGTCAATGCCAAGTCAATCCCGCCACAGGTACACAACCAACATGACGAAACGCGCCGTCCTGGAAACCTACAGAGAATTTCTGGACCGGATGAACGACGAGGTTCTCGACGTGGTGAGCGAGAAGGCCGGAGACGGGCTCGCCGGCAGGGTCGTCCGGAAGAGCGCGAAAGCCGTGACGGGGTCGCTCGAAGAGCAGATGCGAGACCAGGGGCGCGTTCTCGTCGAATACACGACCGCCCGGGCTCACAACACAGGGGACCTGTTTGCCTACAGACGGGAGTTCCTCGACACAAACCCGGTCTACGACCGCTACGACGGGGACGAGGAGGCAAAACTCGAAGCCCACCTTCTCGATCACTTCGATCGGGCCGCGAGTGACCTGGAACCGCTCGTCGCGTCGGAGACGGACGACTTCTGGGTCGCGCTGACCGAGGAGTACACGCGCGAGAAAGCCGAGGGCATCGTCGAGCGCCACTTCAGCCAGGCCGAGACGTTCACGCAGTACCGCGACGGGGTCTTCACCTCGCAACGCGTCGGCAACCTCGTCATCGATGTCATCGAGGAGGGCGAGCGGCGGTTCCGGGAACAGCTGTTCGACGAACTCGATGAGGCCTACGGCGGGCAGTGACAGTGGGCCTTATGTGAGATCGTGAGAAACTGGCACGAACACATGTCGGACCTGTTCCTCGGAACCCACGTCCCAGACGAGACCGCGCGCTTTGCCCGGCACGTCGGCCCGGAGCCAAACGACGTTCTCTCCGAGATGGGGGCATACGCCGAACGGAAGGGATTCCCGATCGTCGGACCGGCGGTCGGCGCCTGGCTCAGTCAGTTTGCCTTGATGACTGGCGCGGAGCGTGTCTTCGAGTTCGGCTCCGGATACGGTTACTCGGCGTGCTGGTTTGCACGCGCGCTTCCGGCCGACGGCGAGATCGTCCTCACCGAACACGACGAAGACAACCTCGATCTAGCCCGCGAGTACCTCGAGCGGATGGGCGCCGAGAGCCTGGCCACCGTCGAGATCGGAGATGCAGTCGAGGTCGCCTCGCGATACGACGGCCAGTTCGATCTCGCACTGCTCGACATAGAGAAGTACCAGTACGTGGATGCCTTCGAGGAGATCCGCAGATCGATCCCGCCGGGTGGCGCCGTCATCGCGGACAACACCATGTCCGCCGGCAGGGAGTCACCCGACGATACCGTCGACTTCGGGGTTCTGTTGCAGGCCATCGAAGACAGGGACTTCGACATCGCGGATGCCGATCTCGACGACATCGGACAGCGGAGCACCGAGGGAGTTCTCGAATACGTCGCGCACGTTGGCGACCATCCCGACTTCGAGACGACGCTGCTCCCGCTGGGGGATGGCGTGACGGTCTCGGTTCGTCTGCGGTGACGCGAGCGTGCGAAAGCCGGGGGTCGCTATACTGACGGACGGAACGGTTGAGAGAGGTCGCCGCAACCGTGTCCGGCGACCATCTATCAGGGCTTCCGTCCGCCAGTATGCTCCCCGGCGTCTCTGAGCTGCGTCCGGAGCCGATCCGGTGTGGCCGGGATCTCGTCGACGACGACGTCGAACGGTTCCAGGGCGCGGTTGATCGACGCTGCGATCGAGGCCGGGCCATCGATCATCCCACCCTCCCCCGTCCCTTTCGCACCGGTGACAGTGAACGGCGACGGCGTCTCGGTGTGTTCGATCTCCATCTCCGGGATGTTCTTCGTCGAGGGCAGCAGGTAATCGAAGAGGGTCACGGCCTGTGGCTGCCCGTTCTCGTCGTAGCTGAACTCCTCTAGGAGCGCGGCGCCGATCCCCTGAGCCAGCCCGCCGTGAGCCTGCCCTTCGACGATGACCGGGTTGAGCTGGGTCCCGCAGTCGCGCAGCGAGTAGAATTTGAGTATCTCGACCGCGCCAGTCTCGACGTCCACCTCGACGATGGGCGCGTTCGCCGCGAAGGCAGCCGTCGGATAGACCGGGAGCTTCCGCGCGAAGGCTTCATCGAAATCCCCGATTTCGGTGGCCGGATGCTGGTAGTCGTAGGCGGCGTACGTCAGCTGGTCATCGCGGTCGGCGTCGATCTCTGCCAGGTCGCCGAGCCCAAGCGACTCCTCGCCCCCGTGTAGTTCGACCCCGCCCTCGCGGTAGCGCACCTCCGACCGGTCGACGTCCCAGTGTTCGGCCGCGAGCCGTTCGAGGTTGTCGACAAGTTTCGATCCGAGCCCCTCCGCCGCACCCGAGAGCATGACGGCCATCCGGGATGCGGCGCTCCCGTACTCGGTCGGCGCGTCGACGCTGTCGAGGTACTCCACCTCGATGTCGCTGGGGAGGACAGCGAGTTCGTCGGCGAGCAGCTGCGAGACGAGCGTCTGGTGGCCCTGCCCGGAGGAGTCGGTCGCGAGATAGGCGACCACGGCCCCGTCCCGGCGGATCTCCGCCCGGAGGTGCTCCGGGAGCTCCGCGACTTCCTCGCGGTCGCGGTCCTCGAGTTCCTCCCGGTCCGAGCGCTGTCTGTCAGTCCAGTCGGCGCCGCTGACGCCCGGTTCGATGTGGAAGGTGTAACTCACGCCCCGGTACTTGCCGTCCTCGCGTCGCGTCTCGACGACCTCGGGGTCGAGCAACCCGCCGTCGGACCGCTCCTCGCCCTCGACGATGTCCCTGATCCCCTCCAGTGCGGCCGGGAAGTCCCCCGAGTCGTAGATGTTCTTCGACGGGAGCCTGTAGGGCATCTGGTCCGGGCCGACGAGATTGATCTGCCGGAAGTCGTAGGGGTCGATCCCGAGATCGCGGGCGGCCTCGTCGACCGCCATCTCCAGGGCATAGAGGTGAGGATCGACGCCGAACCCGCGGTAGGCTGTCTGTGCGGTCTTGTTCGTCAACACGAGTTCGTAGCTGTACCGGACGTCCTCGACCTCGTAGCCGTTCGTGAGGACGGCGAGGGGCTTCAGGACCTGGTTGATGGGGTAGTGGGGGTAGGCGCCGAAGTCGTCGACGAAGTCGAAGTCGAGGCCACGGATGGAGCCGTCGTCGTCGTAGGCGATCTGGACCAGGTACTCCCTGTCGGAGGAGTGCATGTCGCCACCCTGCATGTTCTCGACGCGGTCCTCGACGTACTTGACCGGCGTCCCGTCGAGTTGCTGGCTCGCCATCGCTGCCAGCGCGCAGTACCGGTGGATAGCGATCTTCGTTCCGAAACTGCCCCCGACGTCAGCCGGCACCTCCATGACCACGTCGTCTTCCGGATACCCCAGTGTCTCGTAGACCATGTTGTCGACCAGGGTGTGCAACTGGATGTTCGAGTCGATGGCGAAGGTGTCCGTCTCGTCGTCGTACTCCGCGACGACCCCGGCGGTCTCCAGTGGCACGCCCGAGATGCGCCCCCAGGAGTACTGGTTCTCGATGACGTTGTCCGCCTCCTCGAAGGCACCTTCGACGTCCCCGAAGACGATCTCTTCGCTGTCGGGGACGTTCGTGCCGACGTCCTCGTGGATGACCTGTTCGTCGGTCCGTGCCTCCAGGGGATCGACGACGGGTTCCAGCTTGTCGTACTTGACGTCGATCAGATCGATCAGGTCCTCGACCACGTACCTGTTCTCGGCGACGACGAGGGCGACCGGTTCGCCGACGAAGCGGGCCCTGTCTCTGGCCAGCGACCACTCCGACATCTCCGTGAGCCCACAGGGCATCGGGTTGTACTCCGCGGCGATGTCGTCGCCGGTCAGGACCAGCGCACACTCGGGGTGATCCTCGGCCGCGCTCGTGTCCACGTCGACGATCTCGGCGTGGGCGTGGGTTGTCCGCAACAGCCCCATCTCGAGACACCCCTCCGGGGAGATGTCGTGGACGTACTCGGCCCGGCCGGTCAGGATCCGGTGATCCTCGACGCGTTCCAGTCCTGTCCCAGTGAACGTCCGTTCGGTTTCCTCTGAGACCGCGTCGGCGGACCCGTCGGTGTCGGTCTCTGTGGTCGACATCACTCCTCCCCCATTTTCTCGGCTGCCCGCTCGACGGCGTCGTAGATGTTCTGGTAGCCGGTACACCGGCAGATGTTGTCGGCGAGCCCCTTCTCGACCTCTTTGCGGGTGGGGTCGGGATTGTTCGCGAGCAACTCCCGCGTCGCCATGACGAACCCGCTCGTACAGAACCCACACTGGAGGGCGTGTTCCTCGTGGAAGGCTTGCTGAATCGGGTGGAGGTCACCGTCCTCGGAGAGCGCCTCGACGGTTGTGATCTCCTCCCCGTCGGCCTGGACGGCGTACATCATGCAGCTCTTGACGGCGTCACCGCCGAAGTCGACCGTACAGGCCCCACAGACCCCGTGTTCACAGCCCACCCTGACAGCACGGAGCTCGAGATAATTCCGGAGGAAATCCGACAGCTTCAGCCGCGGCTCGACCGCTGCCGTCACCTCCTCGCCGTTTACCGTCAGGGATATCTCCTGTCTCGGGCGCTCTGTGTCATTGACACTCATATTCAACCGAACACCTCCTACCAGGGGAGACCACCTCTTAAAATTTGTTCACGCGAGCGCGCCCTCGTGGGCCGTCCGGAGCGCCCGCTTCGTGTACTCCGCTGCGAGCTCGCGCTTGTATGTCTCGTCGGCGTGCATCTCTCCTTGGGGGTCGACGCCGTCGTAGGCAATCTCGCCCGCCCGGTCGAGCGCAGCCTCAGAGAGCGGTTCGTCCTCGATTTCGCGCTCGGCGGCCTCGACTCTGAGTGGCACGTCGGCCGCGTTCGCGAACGCCAGCCGCGCCTCCTCGACGACCGGCTCGGCGGCGGCCGAGTCGTCGACGCGGGCAACGCCAGCGACGCTGATCGTCGGCCACGTCTGTGCCGCCTCCTTCACGCCGAGAAACGCCATGCCGGTCCGGGCGGGCGGGAACGGCTCCCGTGGAATGGTGACGCCCGTGATGAGTTCCTCCTCGCCGAGGTCGGTGAACATGTACGCGATGAAGTAGTCCTCGGCCGGAACGGACCGGGACCCGTCCGCCGACGCGAGTTCGATCTGGCCGCCGAGCGCGACGACTGCACAGGGGTAGTTCCCGGCCGGATCGGCCTCGCCGATGCTCCCGCCGATGGTGCCGCGGTTCCGGACGACGGGGCCCGCAATCTGCTCGGCTGCCGCCGACAGGAGCGGCATTGTCTCTCCGAGCGCCTCCGACTGTTCGATGTCGCGGTGGCGGACCATCGCGCCGACCTCGACCGTCTCGCCGTCGGTGTCGACGTAGTTGAGTTCGTCGATCCCGTTGATGTCGACGAGGTGATCGGGGTTTGCGAGCCTGTTGGACATGATGATGCCCAGTGACTGGTTGCCCGCGAGCAGTTCGGCATCGGGAAGATCGGCGAGCAGTTCGAGGGTCTCCTCAAGCGTCGCGGGCCGGTGATACTCGAAGGGCGACGGCTTCATGCTGTGAGTACTGTGGCCAGAAGTGGGATAAGTGTTACTCTGAATTAATCGCTTCTCTCACCGAAGGCCCCTTCAGCCCGCATCCGATCGATTTCGCCCTCGTCGTATCCCAGCTCGCGGAAGACATCGAGGGTGTCCTCGCCGAGTTCCGGCGGGGCCGACTCGAAGCCCGAACGGGCCCCCTCGAAGTTCAGCGGGTGTTCGATGACCGGAATCTCCCTGTCGCCGTCCTCGATGGTCCCCATCACGCCCCGCGCGTCGGTCTGTTCGTTGGAGAGCGCTTCGGAGACACCCTGGACCGGGCCGGCCGGGACACCCGCCTCGACGAAGATCTCCATCCACTCCTCGGTCGGCCGCTCGGCGAGGGCGCTCTCGATTTCGGCTTCGAGTTCCTCGACGTGTTCGACGCGGTCCGCGTTCGTCTCGAAGCGCGGGTCGTCGACCAGTTCCGGCCGGTCGATGGCCTCACAGAGGTCCCCCCAGAGGCGCCGGTTCAGGCAGGCCACGTTGAGGTAGCCGTCGCCCGTCTCGAAAGTCTGGTAGGGCGCGAGCACCGGATCCTTCGTCCCCAGTCGCTCTGGCTGTTCGTCCGCAAAGACTTTCCCGGCCTGCTTCGTCAGCCACGGGAGCGCCGAGTCGAGCATCCCCAGTTCGACGTACTCGCCCTCGCCAGTCTGTGCGCGCCGGTACAGGGCACCCATGATTCCGAACGCCGCCCACATCGCTGTGATGAGGTCGGTCTGGGGCAGGCCGACCTTGACCGGGTCGCCGCCCTCCTCGCCGGTGACGGACATAATGCCACTCGCCCCCTGCACCAGCAGGTCGTAGCCCGGCCGTTCGCTCCACGGGCCCGTCGCGCCGAACGCCGAGATGTCGCAGTAGATCAGCCCGTCGTTGCGCTCCCGGAGGTGGTCGTACCCGACACCCAGGCGGTCGGCGGTTCCCGGCCGGAAGTTCTGGATGAAAATGTCCGCCGCCCCGACGACCTCGTAGAGAGCTTCGAGGCCCGCCTCGGATTTGAGGTCGAGTTCGACGCTGCGCTTGCCGTAGTTGACCGTCCAGTAGTACGGCGACTCCCCGTCGATGAAGGGCGGCCCGGAGTGGCGGATGTCGTCGCCCGCACCGGGACGTTCGACCTTGATGACCTCCGCGCCCTGGTTCGCCAGCATCAGCGAACAGAAGCCGCCGGTGACGAACGTCGAGAGGTCGACGACGGTTATGCCTTCGAGCAGTCGCTCGGTACTCATACCGGGGGGGACGGTCACAGCGGGAAAATAACTACCGGTGCGGTGTGGGAGACATCACCCAGCGCCAGAGAGCCGCCACCGCGAGGACGGAAAGCGCCATCACGACGAACCCGACGACGTATCCCTGTGTCATACTCAGGAGCCAGCCGACGAGCCACGGGTAGACGAGCGCG
>JAZKRS010000098.1:0-7262 GCA_036626435.1 Haloarculaceae archaeon
TGTGGGTAAGAGACAGCCCTGAAGGGCGAGGCTTCCGCTAGCTATCCGTCAGCGATGGCGAGGGCGCCGGCGCCGCTGAACGCGATCGTGTAGCCGAGCAGCGGCCCGCCAAAGGCGACCGCCAGACCTTTCTCCCGGGGCGGCCTCTCACGCGATATGAGTGCTCTGACAGCGACGCTTCACACGTCGGAGGGGGACATCGACGTCCGCCTTTTCGACGAGCGGGCTCCGAACACCGTCGAGAACTTCGTCGGCCTGGCGACGGGCGAGCAGGAGTGGGAAGACCCGGAGACGGGCGAACAGATGGCGGAGCCACTGTACGACGACGTGCCCTTCCACCGGGTCATCGAGGACTTCATGATCCAGACCGGCGACCCGACCGGCACCGGCCGTGGCGGCCCCGGATACACGTTCGACGACGAGTTCCACTCCGACCTGCGCCACGACGGGGCCGGGAAGCTGTCGATGGCGAACCGCGGCCCCGACACGAACGGCTCGCAGTTTTTCATCACGCTCGACGCACAGCCCCACCTCGACGACAAGCACGCCGTCTTCGGAGAGGTGACCGAGGGGATGGACGTCGTCGAGGCGATCGGCAACGCCGAGACGGACGCACAGGACAAGCCGACCGAGCCGATCCTCCTCGAGTCGGTGACGGTACACGACTGATCGGCCGTCGAGTGTCGCCCCCGACCGACAGACGAAAGACCGCCGGTTCGTAATGGGGGACATGACCGACGACGGGACGGTCGATCCGGCGGCAGTCGGCGAAGGCGATGCCCCGCCGGTCGAAGACAAGCCCTACAAGATCCTCTTCGAGGCGAACAAGTGTATCGGCGCAGGCAAGTGTGCCGAGATCTCTGACAACTGGACGCTCGACCTCTCGACAGGGATCGCACAGCCCGATGCGTACTTCATCGACGAGGACAGCCTCGAGGCGAACGTCCGCGCGGCTGAGGTCTGTCCGGCCAAGAAGGACCGCGGCGTCATCCACGTTCTCGACCGCCGGACAGGTGAGGAACTCGCACCCGATCCCGAGGGCGACGGGACGGTTTCGGTCGACTGGTAACCGAAAGGGACATTCGGCCGAGACACCCAGACAGGATTGCGTGCGAGGGTGGCTGAGCCAGGCCAAAGGCGGCGGGCTTAAGACCCGCTCCCGAAGGGGTCCCTGGGTTCGAATCCCAGCCCTCGCATTTTGTGGCGACCAACCCGTGAGCCACAACTGTGCTCCTGGGATTCGAATCACGCGAGACGCAGCGCGACTGGAGGGAGCGACCGTCTCGCCATCGGGTTCGAATCCCAGCCCTCGCATTTTGTGGCGACCAACCCGTGAGCCACAACTGTGCTCCTGGGATTCGAGCAGACGGGTCACAGCCCGCACAGCGAAGCGAGCAGGAATGTCTCGGCGAGTTCGAATCCCAGCCCTCGCATAGAACGAGCGGTCCCCCGAGTGCCGCCCTGGGCTCGTACGACGGGCTTTTGCCGAAACCGTGTCTACAGGGGGGCGATGACCAACGGATTGCCAGAGACAGTCGAGCACGCCTTTGACCGTCACGGAGCATTCGAACGCGACGGCGACGCGTACGTCGTCGGGACGACCGCATTCGAGGGGCGGATCACGGCAGTCGAGACCACGGACGGCCACGTCGCGTACACGGTCACAGTGCGCATCCCGACCCTCGACGCGGCCACGGCTGACGAGGTCGGGGAGGCAGTCGAGGAGGGGTGGTACGACGCCATCCGGCGACGTCTCGAGGACGCACCGAAGGCCACCCGGGCAGACGTCGAACTGGCCACCTACGACACCGAGCGCGACGGCGAGGAGGTGTACGTCACCTACGGCTTCGAGTGGGACGGCCCTGACCGCGCCGCTGACATCGCCAAGACGTTCGTCGAGTACGTCGAGGGGACCTACGTCGAGGGGGTGATCCCGGGCTATGCGTACGAGTCGCCGGTCGCTGATCTCCTCGAGAGTGCGAGCCAGGGTGACGGGACTGGCGGCGGGACGCCGCTGTGAGCATATACCGGTCGACCCCGCGGGGGTCGACATTGCTCACGGGCTTATTATCAGGCTCCGAGATGAATGTGGGTGGATTAATATAGGAGAGCCTTGCAACTGACACTTGTAGTGGCTTGCGGGGGTTGCTGAAACATGGCTGACCGGACGAGCGGCAGAGAGAAGAGACGGATACGTGGTGCGATGTGCACGCCTGGAACGTGAACCAGTACAGATGTGGTCGGCGATATCAGGCAAAGCCCCCCTGAAACTGAATCACGCACACCAAACTTATGGCAGACGAACACACGAACGAGCCACCCGACGACTTCGAAGATGCACGTGTCGATGGGGGCGTCACAGCACGCGAAGAGTCTGTTGAGTATCTCGAAACAGAAATCAACCTGCTACGCCCGGGCACCCCTTTCATGCGGGACCACCTCAGGGTCGTCTGGGCGACATTTTTCGTCTGGGTTGCCGTCGTCTGGGGCCCGATTCTGTTGACCTGGCTGGCCCCGGGCGTCATGACGACGGCGATCCCGGGGCTCGGGTTCCCGCTGCACTACTTCCTCGTCGCACTCGGGGCGCCGACGGGAGCACTCATTCTGGCGGCAGTGTACGCCCGCCAGCGCGACAGGCTGGACCAGAAGTACAGCATCGATCCAGACGCTGCCGTCGAAACAGCGGAACCCGGAAGCGAGGACGCGGCGGCAGCTGACGGGGGTGTCGAGCGGTGACCGTCCCGTTGCAGGCCGATGCACTGGACATCTCGTTCAAGCTCGTCCCCGCCATCCTCGTCTTCCTGATGATGGCGTCGTTTCTCGTCATCGGCTACCTGTTCAAGGTCGCCGACACCGAGGGCATGTGGGTTGCCGGCCGTGGAATCGGGAACATCGAGAACGGGATGGCGATTGGCGCCAACTGGATGTCCGCGGCGTCGTATCTGGGGCTCGCGGGGCTGGTCGCTCTCTCCGGCTTCTACGGGCTGGCCTTTATTGTCGGCTGGACGACGGGCTATTTCATCCTGCTCATCTTCCTGGCCGCCCAGATGCGCCGGTTCGGGAAGTACACCGCGCCCGACTTCGTCGGCGATCGATTCAACTCGCCGACTGCGCGCGCGCTGGCAGCGTTTACGACGCTGCTGATCGCCTACGTCTACTCGGTCGGTCAGGCCCGCGGCATGGGGCTGGTCGGCCAGTACGTCTTCGGGCTGGACATCGTCCCGATGATCGTCGTGATGATGACGATCACCGTCGGCTATCTGGCGCTGTCGGGGATGCTCGGCGCGACGAAGAACATGGCTGTCCAGTACACCATCCTCATTATCGCGTTCCTCGCCGGCGTGTACGTGGTCGGCTTCGGGCAGGGATACTCGACGATCCTGCCGCCAATCGAGTACGGCGCGCTCATAGGCGACCTCGGGACGGAGTTCTCGGAGCCATTCCGGAACGCGTCGGCGTACACCTGGGTGGCGACGGCGTTCTCGCTCATCGTCGGCACCTGTGGCCTCCCGCACGTCCTCGTTCGCTTTTACACGGTCGAAAACGAGCGGACCGCCCGCTGGTCGACCGTGTGGGGTCTGTTTTTCATCCTCCTGCTGTACTGGGTCGCCCCGGCGATGGCTGCGTTCGGCGTCGACCTGTTCGAGCAGACACAGGGTGTGAGTGCGTACGCCGCCGAGGGCGGGATGACCGGCGCCGAAGGCGACGTGATCGTCGTGCTGGCGGCACAGTTCGCCGATCTCCCGTCGTGGTTCGTCGGCATCGTCGCCGCCGGCGCGATGGCCGCAGCGATCGCGACGACCGCCGGCCTGTTCATCACGGCCTCCTCCTCGGTCGCACACGACATCTACACTGAACTGATAAACGAAGACGCGACACAGCGCCAGACAGTCCTCATCGGCCGCGGGACGATCATCGTCGTCGGCGCGCTGGTGACTGTCACCGCGTTCAACCCACCGGCGCTCATCGGCGAACTGGTCGCGTACGCGTTCTCGCTTGCCGGCACGGTGCTCTTCCCGATGTTCTTCCTCGGACTCTGGTGGGAGAAAACCAACCGCCCGGGTGCGCTGGCGGGTATGACCGTCGGACTGCTCCTGTGGCTCACCTCGCTCATAAACAGCGTGTTGCCCAGCTACGTCGGCTTCCTCGCGGAAATCGCCGGCGAGAGCGGCGCAATCGTCCCGATATACGCGACGATCGTCCCGCCGATCGGGGCAGCACTCGTCGGCACGCCGCTCGTGTTCGTCGTTACCATCGTCGTCTCGCTGGCCACCCCCGAACCGCCCGAGCGGACCAAGCGGATCGTCCGGCAGTGTCACAGCCCACAGCCGATGGGACAGCAACAGGCCGCCGAGGACGTCGTGGCCGACGGCGGCGAGACGCCCGCAGACGACTGAATCCATGTACGAAAACATCCTCGTTCCGACAGACGGCAGCGAAACCGCGAACTTCGCGGTCCATCACGCGATCGATATCGCCGAACAGTACGGCTCGACGCTCCACTCGCTGTACGTCATCGACGTCAACGCGACCAGCTACGGGCTGGGTGCCGAACAGGTCGACCGTATCCGACAGGGGAATCTCGACGAGATGCCCGAAGTGAAAGACCGGGCAACCAAGGCGACGAGCTACGTGGCCGAGAAAGGCGACGACCACGGGATCGCTGTCGAGAATCACTACCGCATCGGCGAACCCTCGCGCTCGATCCGCAACTTCGTCGAGGACAACGATATCGACCTCGTGGTGATGGGATCACACGGCCGATCGGGGCTGTCGCGAGTCGTCCTCGGCAGCGTCGCCGAAAAGGTCCTCCGCAGGACCCACGTGCCGGTCCTCGTCGTCGACAGCGAGGAGTGAACTATACCGGTCGACTGCGGGCCGCTATCGGGCCGTCCGGACGATGTGGATGTCGTAGTCCGCCTCGGCCGCGACCCCGCCGAAGGGCGTCTGCAGGGAGTCGTCGCGGCTCCCCCCCGCGCCGACGAACAGTACGGAGGCGTCGACGTCCCGTGCGATCTGTCGGATGCGGTCGCTGAGACCGTCTCCCGGGGACTGTGCGCCGGGCTCGGAGAAGGTGCGCTCGGCGTCGTCGGTCGTCTCGGCTATCTTCCGGCGGAGGGCGGCGCTTGCCGTCTCGGCCGCGAAGTCCTCGTCGGGACGGATCCACTTGCGGCGCTCGGCGTACTCCGTCCCGGTCGGGACGAGGCTGACCGCGACGACGTCCTCCTCTAGCGCTTTGCCGTGTTCGACAGCCCTGTCGAGGGCCGCCTCCGAAACCGGCGACCCGTCGAACGGGACCAGAAAGACCATACCGGGGGTACTTGCGGGGTGGTAATCAATCTAGCCCGACCGCCGGTAGCAAAAAGCATATCTCCGGGCACACCCCAGTGTCAATACATCCCAGTCTACTATGAATGAAGTCCAACTCGAGGTGGCCAAGGCGTACCCCAACGACTCGGGGCGTGGCATCGCGCGTCTCGACCCCGACACGCTCTTGCACCTGAAGCTCTCGCCCGGCGACATCATCGAGATCGAGGGCGCTGACGTGACCGCTGCGAAGGTCTGGCGGGCCGACCGGCAGGACTGGAACACCGACACGGTGCGCATCGACGGCTTCACGCGACAGAATGCTGACGTCGGAATCGGCGAGCGCGTCGATATCCGCAAGGCAGAAGCCGAGAAGGCCGACAGTCTCGTGCTCGCGCCGCCGGAGGAGGCGTCGGTGCAGTTCGGCTCTGACGCCGCGGGCATGGTCAAGCGACAGATCCTCAAGCGCCCCGTCGTCGAACGGGACATCGTCCCCGTCATGTCCTCGACGAACCACCCGTTCATGCGCTCGCCAGGGCAGGCGATCCCGCTGATCGCCGTCGAGACCGAACCCGAGGGGGTGGTCCTCATCACCGAGGACACGGACGTGGAACTGCGCGAGGAGCCCATCTCGGGCTTCGAGAAGACCGGTGGGGGCATCACCTACGAGGACATCGGCGGCCTGCAAAACGAGATCCAGCGGGTCCGGGAGATGGTCGAACTCCCGATGAAACACCCCCAGATCTTCAAGAAGCTCGGCATTGAGCCGCCACAGGGGGTGCTACTGCATGGCCCGCCGGGAACGGGCAAGACCCTGCTCGCGAAGGCCGTGGCAAACGAGACCTCTGCGAGCTTCTTCTCGATCGCTGGCCCGGAGATCATCTCGAAGTACTACGGCGAATCCGAACAGCAGTTACGGGAGATCTTCGAGGACGCAAGCGAGGAGGCCCCCTCCATCATCTTCATCGACGAACTGGATTCCATCGCGCCGAAGCGGGAGGACGTCACCGGCGAAGTCGAGCGCCGGGTGGTCGCCCAGCTGCTGACGATGATGGACGGCCTCGAATCCCGGGGGCAGGTGGTCGTCATCGCCGCCACCAACCGCGTCGACTCTGTCGACCCGGCGCTGCGCCGGCCGGGCCGTTTCGACCGCGAGATCGAGATCGGCGTCCCCGACGAGGTCGGCCGCGAGGAGATCCTGCAGATCCACACTCGCGGGATGCCCCTCTCAGACGACGTCGCCCTCTCGAAGCTGGCGACCGAGACCCACGGCTTCGTCGGCGCCGACATCGAGAGCCTCACGAAGGAGGCCGCGATGAAGGCCCTGCGGCGCTACCTCCCCGAGATCGACCTGGACGAGGAGGACATCCCGCCGAGCCTCATCGACCGGATGATAATCAAGCGCGACGACTTCCGCGGCGCGCTGAACGAGGTCTCGCCCTCGGCGATGCGGGAGGTGCTCGTCGAGTTACCCAAGATCAACTGGGACGACGTCGGCGGGCTCGAAACCGCGAAAAGGGAGGTCCGCGAGTCCGTCGAGTGGCCGATGAACTCCCCCGAGAAGTTCGAGCGGATGGGCGTCCAGCCACCCTCCGGGGTCCTGTTGTACGGCCCGCCAGGGACCGGCAAGACGCTGATGGCCAAGGCCGTCGCAAACGAGACCGACGCCAACTTCATCTCGGTTCGTGGCCCGCAACTGCTCTCGAAGTGGGTCGGTGAGTCCGAGAAGGCGATCAGACAGACCTTCCGGAAGGCCCGGCAGGTGTCGCCGACGGTCATCTTCTTCGACGAACTCGACTCGCTTGCTCCGGGCCGTGGCGGCGAGGTCGGCTCGAACGTCTCAGAGCGCGTCGTCAACCAGCTCCTGACGGAACTGGACGGCCTCGAGGAGATGGAGGAGGTGATGGTGATCGGCGCGACCAACCGGCCGGACATGATCGACCCGGCGCTGATCC
>JAZKRS010000099.1:0-6999 GCA_036626435.1 Haloarculaceae archaeon
GCGGTACTTGCAGAATGAAAAGATCGTACCGCAGTCTTGCGATCTCTTAACTAAAGACGAATGATAGTTCAGACTAAGTGAACTACCCCTGCCTACTCGCCGCCGTCGGCGACTCGTTGAGGCAGGGGCTTCCTGGTTCCACGACGCGCTGTGCAGGAACCGGAGTGGTTCCCGTAGGGAGCGCAGTCTCCGCAGGCGTGGATTCGGAGTGTCCCACTCCTACTCGGTGGTGATGGCGTGATTCATCTCGACCGCCTTTCTTGTCGGGCTCGAAGCCGAGACGATGAGTAGTTGCCATCACACTTCCAGTCTTCGACTGGCAGTGTTGTAAATGCCCGGCACAGAGTGAAAGTGAATTGAAGACGGCGCTGTATCCCCGCCCTACTGTGTTCCTTGTCCGCTTGCGCGGACTGCGGTACTCGTTGAGGACGGGGGCTTAGCGCCTGCAATCAGCTAAATCCAGATCTCCTTAGCCAGAGCACAGGATACCGTTCCCCCAAGACACTCACAGAGTGCCGTTGACGAGTAGCCGGACGATCGTATCGGCGGCTTCGATTCGGAAGATATCCGTCCCAGCTCCGAGGCTGACGTCGATACAGACGCTTATACCTTGTTTCACTGTGTCGGATACTATCTGATTTTACTATCACGAATGGAATTGGAGCAATTCCAATGAAGAGTAGCAACACCGAGAACAAGAACCGGCGACGACCTGCAGGCGTACGACCGACCGGAGGAAATCGAGGACCGTGATGACATCACGACCGGCATCGAGACCGCCGACCTGGAGGTCCTGACGCCAGGTGGTGATATACCGGCCGACGTAACTTTTGATACCTCTCAGCCGGACGTTCCCGGCTGAAAGTATCAGGGCTTACGTCGACCGGTATACTAGCGACAGTGAGTGACGATGCCAGTTCCGGTCGACATATCGGTCCAGTCGCTGGCTCCGGCCTCATCAAAGAGTGCGTCAAGAAGTTTTTGCTGGCTCATCCGGAGATGCTGGGTAAACGTCGGCTGCGAGATATCCAGTGCTGTGGCACAGGTCTCAGCGGTACTCTCGCGTGGCCAGGCGAAGTAGCCGGCCTGGTAGGCCGTCAGAAGGGTTTCAAGTTGGCGCTCGGTGAGGCGGCCAGTCAGCGTGGCACGAAACTCGTGACGGGTGAAGTCTGGGGACTGTCGGTCGCGCTCGCGGGTAGCGACCAGGGTCGTGTCGTGGCGGGCCTGAACAGTTTCGACGACCTGTCGAGCGTCGGCGTGAGGCGGCACATCGGCAACGACGCGTCCGACACCGTCGACTGCGACGACGTCACGCACCAAGGCGCCCTCATCAGCCAGCGTACCCCCGATACAGGGGCCGTCGACGAGGAACTCGTAGAGGAGTTCGCCCTCCGTCTGTTCGTTGCGGACGACCCGTGCCTCGTCGATACTCGTCGCCCTCTCGGCGGCAGTGAGGACGTGGTCGGAGTTCGCGCCTTCGACGGTGAAGTACTCCAGCAACCGCCCGTCGGAACGATGGATCATCTCTGCGAGAGCGACCCGACAGCTCGCTTCACCGGATGCCCGAACAAAAAACAGGTCATTATCGTGGACCTCGAATTCCAGTTCGACGCTGTGTCCTGCCGGCTCCGTATTCGTAATGACCATGTGTTACGGTAACGTATATAGAGCAGATCCATCGATATAGGTGTTCCCACCGGTCTGAGTTGGCTGTTGAGTTACCGCTGGTATTAATAATTCACAAAGAATTTGAGTTTGATACAATTATGGTAAGATACACCACGGATATAGCTTGTGAATAGGCAGTCATTTACCCCTTCAGTACCAAAATAGAAAACATGAATGGTGTTGTAATTGAGACCTGCCCGACGCGAAAGACTGACAGAGAAGTTGCAGAGATGCGTGCGCGCCGTCGCCGAGCAGCGGCCGACGACAGCCACGGTAACCAGTCGCGAAAGCGTAGATAGCGGCTACTCGATAGCGGCGATCAGTGTGCGTACCGACGCTCTGCTGGCGTCCGTGTTCGCCAGTCGGCAGAGAACTACCAGTACTGTACTGCTAGAGGAGGAATCGGACAGCCCACAGCACCCCCATCCCGACGCCGATCGTCGCGAAGACGTTCTCCGTCCGCCAGGCGACGGCGCCGGCGAGTACCCCCGCAATCAGCCTGTCGGCCGCGAGTTCGCCCGTCCCGGGCTGGAACGCGATCACCGCCGGGAAGACCAGCGCTGCGAGCACCGCCGGGGGGACGTACCGGAGCGCGCGCTGCAGGCCTTCCGGAATCTCCTCGAGGTGGCCAAAGAGCGCAATAAACGAGAGTCGGAGGGCGAACGTCGCCACGCCGATGACGACCACGAGCGCCCAGATCACGGGGTCGGCGTAGCTAGTCGCCATGCCCGGCCCCAAGCAGGTGCTCGGTCCCGAGGCCAGCGACGATGCCGACCGTCGCGCCGACGAGTAACCCGAGGTTCAGCGGCAGATCGACGCCTGCGACTGCGACGCCGCCGCCCACCACCGCCGCCAGCGTTGTCGTCCGATCCTCCATGGCAGGGACCAGCAGGGCGAGAAAGACGAGCGGCACCGCGAACTCGAGGCCCCACTCCTCGGGGACGCCGGCCCCGAGGACGACGCCGGCGACGGTCGTGACCTGCCAGACGGCCCACAGCGTGACGGCGGCGCCCAGATAGTAGGCCTTCCGGTCGAGTGACCGGCCAGCCCGGTAGTTCGAGATCGAGAGCGCGTACGCCTGGTCGGTCAGGACGTAGGCCAGGAGGGCCTTCCATTTGGCCCCGAACTCCCGGAAGTAGGGGGCGATGGAGGCCGAGTACATCAGCATCCGGAGGTTGATGACCACGGCCGTCACGACGACGACAGCGATCGGCGCGTCCGAGCCGAGCAACTCCAGTGCGGCCAGCTGGGAGGCGCCGGCGAAGATGACAAACGACATTCCGACTGCCTGGAAGATGTCCAGCCCGGCATTCACCGCAGCAATTCCTGCGACGGCCCCGAACGGGGCGACGCCGAGTAACAGGGGGGCCACGTCCCGGATTCCGCGACGAAAGTCGGCCGAGTCCATACCTGACCGGATGCCGGGGCCGTCTAAAGAAGCTTCGAGGGCGAGTTCCGCGACCGGGCGGCTCTTCGCTGGCGTTCGTAATCCCAGCAGTCAGGGTTCGATGACGAGCTTGCCGAGGAAGCTATCCTCCATGACGGCGCGCTGGGCCTCCGCGGCCTCGCCGAGGTCGTAGGTGCGCGCCACCTCGACCGAAAGCCGACCCTCGCCCATGAGGTGGCCGACGCCGCGCAGCGGGACGCGGAGGTCTGGCGTGTTGAACATGCTCATAAACTGGTAGGAAACGTCCTTCGACCGGGCGACGCCGTCGTTGGTGAACGCCGGATCGGGCTGGTTCTCGCCGATGCCGACGACGCGCCCGCCCTCGGCGGCGACATCGGCGTCCAGCTGGAGGTAGTCGTCCAGCCGGTGGTCGAGAACCGCGTCGACCCCGCCGCCGGAGGCCGCAAGAATCGCATCCGACAGGTCGTCGCGGCCGTAATCGAGGACTGTCTCCGCCCCGAGCGCCTCGATCGACTCGTGGTACTCGGGGGCGGCGGTCGCGATGGTGCGGGCGCTGACCGCGTCGGCGACCTGGACGGCGGCGTGGCCGACGCCACCCGATCCGCCGTGGACCAGACAGTACTCGGCAGGATCGAGTGCCGCGTGGTCGACGAGCGCCCGCCAGGCAGTGCAGGCGGCGACGCCCGCACCGCCAGCCTCTGTCACGTCGGCTCCGTCCGGAAGAGGGACGATGCGGTCCTCCGGGACCGTCGCGTACTCGGCGTACGCGCCCTGATCGGTGGCGTTTCCGATGCCCGTCCCGTAGACGCGGTCGCCGACCGCGAACCCCTCGACGGACGCCCCGACCTCGGCCACTTCGCCGGCAAAGTCGACACCCGGCGAGAAGGGGAGTTCGACGGGCGGGTACGAGCCGTCCCGGAAGTACGTGTCGACGGGGTTGACCCCCGACGCGGCGACCTGGACGAGCAACTCGTCGTCGTCCGGGTCCGGACGGTCGATTTCGTCTACCTGGAGTACATCGCGACCACCGTGTTCGTGGAGTCGAACGGCTTGCATGGCGTGTGGGCCCACGCCGCGAAGCGATATAAATGGCCCAGCCGCCGGGGGAAGTGACCGTTCGACGGGGCAGCCTCCCCAACAGCACGGTTTTCTGTCTCGGCGTGGATGTACACGGTAATGAGCGATTCCGAGTCCCCCAGTGGCCCCAAACAGGTAGACAACCCGGACTATCACAGTGAAAACCATACAGCCGCGCAAACCTGTGGGTGGACGAAGAATGCACTTACAGGACGTGGCAAATGTTACAAGAACATCTTCTATGGCATCGAGTCACACCGCTGTATGCAGATGACGCCGGTCGTGAAGTGCAACGAACGGTGCGTGTTCTGCTGGCGCGACCACGCGGGCCACGCTTACGAACTCGACGGGGTGGAGTGGGACGACCCCGCAGCGGTCGCGGACGCCTCGATCCGCCTCCAGACGAAGCTCCTCTCTGGATTCGGGGGTAACGACGAGGTTCCCCGGGAGCGCTTCGAGGAGGCGATGGAACCGCGACACGTTGCCATCTCGCTCGACGGCGAGCCGACGCTGTATCCCCACCTGTCGGAACTGATCGAGGAGTTCCACGACCGCGATATCACCACCTTCCTCGTCTCCAACGGCACCAAACCGGAGGTCCTCGCCGAGTGTGACCCGACCCAGCTGTACGTCTCGGTGGACGCGCCGGACCGCGGGACCTTCGAGTCGACCGTCAAGGCAATCGAGGACGACGCCTGGGAGTCGCTGATCGAGACGCTGGACGTCCTCGCCAGGAAGGACCGGACCCGGACGGTCGTCCGGACGACGCTCGTCAGAGACCACAACATGCACCATCCGGAGTGGTATGCGGCGATGTGTGACCGCGCAGACGCCGACTTCGTCGAACTCAAGGCGTACATGCACGTGGGCCACTCCCGAGGTCGGCTGGACCGCGACTCGATGCCGGACCACGAGGAAGTCCGCGCCTTCGCCGCGGACGTGGGTGAGTTCCTGCCCAACCACGACGTCCTGAAGGAAGTCGAAGCCTCGCGGGTTGCGATGCTCGCCCGCGAGCAGGACACGTGGGTGCCGAAACTCGAGAAGTCGAGCGAGTTCTGGGAGCGAGACCCGGTCGTGAGCTACTGATACTGATGGCTATACCGCCGTGAAGATAGTCGACCCCGCGGGGAGTCGACATTGCTCTCGGGCGTATAGCCGTCAGTATGTCACTCGCGGCTAACGGACTTTTATAGGGTTCAGACGTACATAGCCAAAGGACGGACAAAGAATATGCTACGTGGCGGGGGGTCGCTCCTATCTCGGCTGCTGGGTGAAAACCAGCCGCCAGACGATCGGTTGGTCGAAGTACTGGAGTCACGACTCGAAGACACCGAGCGTGTCGAGTATCACCTCACGAGTGTCGGCACAGTCCGCCACGAATATAACGGAGAGGTAAGCGAGCGAGGCAAAGAGGGGGGGCTCGTGGCTGTGACCGACCGAAGGATCGTGTTCGTCTTCGATACCGGATCGGGAACCGAGACAGCCGAGATCCTGTACGTCAACCTGAAGACCATCGAAAAGAGCGGCCTCTTGCGGAGTAGGCTCTCGATCACGGTCTGGGGGCACGGAACGTACCGGTTCAGAATACGACAGTCCGGGCTCGAGGATGTCGTCGACTTTGTCGCCGAGGCAAGCGACCGCTGGCAGCGGACTGTGGCTGCACTCCAGGACGCGAGACAGTACATCTCCGAGCTGTCGAAGCAGTTCGAAGCCGGGGAGGTGGACATCACCGACACACGCGAGGCCGCCCGCGAAAAGATCGAAACAGCCAGAGAACAGTGCGAGGCCTCCCCCACACCGGTCGAGTCCGCACTCGACGAGCGGATCGAAACCGTCGAGCGGGAGCTGGGGCGCGCACGGATGGAAGGTCGACTCCACCGGGGCGAGTCACTGGCGCCGACCGCCCGCGAGCTCGCGGACGCGGGTCGGTACGACGAGGCCTACGAGACACTCGAGCGCGCCCGGTCCGACGTCGAAACCGCGCTCCGGATTGCCCTCGAGTCGAACTTCCGGGAGGTGAACCGGATCCGGACAGTCCGGGACTCGCTGTCCGAACAGCTCGAAGAGCTCGGGGCGAAGCCACTGGAGCGAGCGGAGAGAGCGCTCGAACGCGCCCGGGCGGCCGAAACCACCCACGAGGCGCTTCGCAGGTGTGAACACGCACTCGACTGTTACCGGGACGCGCTCACCGCGGGCTGGGGAACGGGGGCGTTCGACGGCGAGACCGACGCTCTCCGGATGCAGGTCGAGTGGCTCGTCGGGCGGGTCGTGCGGCTCCGCTGGCGTCTCGCGGGCCGGTACGAATCTGAGGGGTTTGCCTACCGTACCATGGGTGCCGAGACGGTCGCGCTCGACCGGTACGAGACAGCCTGGTTTCACTTCGATTCGGCCGAGCGACTGGCCCGGCAGTACCTGGCCGGCGACGCTCAGGAGCTCCAGGAGCGGCGGCGACAGATCGCTGCCGAGATTGAGAGGGTGTGACGGCGGGCTTGACTTCCTCCCCGCCCTGAAGGGCTGTCTCTTACCCACATCTAAATCGTGTCTCAGTGTATATACCCACATCTTTCGAGGAGATCGGCGGTCGCAAATCGACGTGTGAGCCCCGCTACGCTGGATATTGGAATAAGTAATTATTCTAACAGTATGCGTGATGGGACTAAATTACAGTAAAATCGGGTAATATTACAGTAAGTTGGTCTGTCCGCATGTCAATTATAAATCACTATTAATCGTTAATTCCATCGCAGTCTTGCGATTCATCCAAAGCGCTGTTGAAAATTAGCCTGTGACTTGTGGGTAAGAGACAGCCCTGAAGGGCGAGGCTTCCGCTAGCTATCCGTCAGCGA
>JAZKRS010000100.1:0-6900 GCA_036626435.1 Haloarculaceae archaeon
CCGGCTGTGAGGCCGGTCGGCACCGCTGTCCCCGCCCGGCTGGACGGCTAGCCCCGCCCGCCGGCCAGCTGTGACGCCGCCGGCGACGCCCGGAGCCGAAGCATCGAAATCGTCCCGACGACGGGCCCGATGGCAAGCGGCGCAAAGGCCCACTGCCAGCCGACCGCGTCGACGAGTACCGGAACCAGCTGAATCGATACGGTCGTCAGGAGGAACCCGATGGCCGTCTGGAGAGTCAGTGCCGTCCCGACGTAGGACTCCTCGGCCACCTCGGAGACGGCGGCCGAAAACTGTGCGGAGTCGGCGACGATCGCAAATCCCCAGATCAACACGAAGGGGACGAGGAGGAAAAGCGAGCGGCCGAACACGAACCCGGCGCCGACACACGCCAGGCCGCTGACGACCATGCTCAGCGACGTGACTGACGTGCGCCCGAACCGGTCGGCCCCGTAGCCCGCGACGACTGCGCCGCCGCCGCCGATGGCGATCGTGCCAAAGGCGAGCAGCGAGGCGAGTTGTGCCGACTCGCCCCCGCCGTTCGCGGCGATACTCGCGACGAGATACGCCGGGATCCACGTCCAGACGGCGTACAGCTCCCACATGTGTCCGAAATAGCCGCCGTTGGCGAGCATCGTCGGCGCGTCCCGGAGCATCCGCGGGATCGTCCCCGGGTCGAACGGGGCCGCGGGCGCCTGGTGTGGCCCGGGCTCGACCAGCAAGACGAGGACACCGCCGACTGCAGCCAGCACGGCGGCGCCGTACAGGACGGCTCTGGGTCGTCCGACGCCGCCGACGGCACGGAGCAGGTGTGGCAGCGCCGACCCGATCGTCAGCGCCCCGACGAGGACGCCGATCGCAAAGCCCCGGCCCCCTTCGAACCAGCCGGCCAGGATCTTCATGCCGGGGGGATAGACGCCTGCCAGCGCGACGCCGGTCAGAAAGCGGAGCGCGATCGCCGGCGGCCCGGCCTCAACGAACCCGGCGATCGCTGCGGTACACGCCGCGCCCGCGACGGCCGATCCCGCGAACAGAAAGCGCGGTCGGACGACGTCAGAGAGGGTGAACACCGACGACAGCAACGCTCCGGCGACGAACCCCAGCTGGACCGCGATCGTCAGCCAGGCCGTCTCTGCGTCTGTCAACCCCCATTCGGCAGCCAGTTCCGGGGCGGCAGCGGTCGCGCTGAACCACAGCGACATCGCGAGGAGTTCGGCGACGGCGACCATCAGCAGAACGCGACTCTTTCGAGAGACCATCGACCGTCCAGTCTGTCGACCAGCCACAAAAAATCGGGCTTACCCGGGAGTAACGGTGCCCTGTGTGTCGAATCCACGCTGGGCCTCTACCAGCAGCCTCACGGATAGAACGCGCCGGGCCCGTGGTCGTCCTGCCAGGCAAAGGCGAACAGGCGGCACGCAGGCAGTCGCTCCAGCCGCCGGCCGTCCGTGGCTCTGCCGGTCGTCGACACTCGGAATCGCATCGCGCGGGATGACCTGCCGGACGTTCATCGGTATCAGCCTCCAAGTGTCCGTATCGCGTCCGTCGGATAAAACCAGTGTGCCGGGCCCCGACCCGCGGCGCGCGCGAACCGCCGAAATCCGTCCCGAAGCCACAGACCCCACCCGACGCCCGTCAAGTTTTGATAGGACAAGCACACGATATTTGGACGGATTACAACCTTATATCGTTAATATTCTATCTCATTTCAAACGTTCATCCAGATATAGATCTATATATGCGTACTTGTAAAGACAAACCTTATATGAATCCCTTACGGAAGCATTTCGCGTGAGATGAAACACGATAACGCAGGTAATTCGGAGATAAGTGGACAAATGATAATAGAAAACTCAAAATACGAAACGGGTGAACGGTAGAATGATAACGCCATTGCAGATCGACCCCTCGACGCTGGCACAGAGCATCAACCAGACGTGGATCCTGGTCGTGTCGTTCCTGATCTTCTTCATGCACGCGGGCTTCGCCATGCTGGAGGCGGGGCAGGTGCGCTCGAAGAACGTCGCGAACCAGCTGACGAAGAACCTCCTGACCTGGAGCGTCGGCGTGACGGTCTTCTTCCTGATCGGCGCGGGCATCTCCGGGCTGGTCGGGGGGGCGTCCTTCACAGGCAGCCTCCCGTACATGGCCGGTGACGCAAGCGGCTACGTCGGCTGGCTGTACGGTGCGGTCTTCGCGATGACCGCGGCGACGATCGTTTCCGGGGCCGTCGCCGGCCGCGCGAAGCTCCGGGCGTACGTGACCTACACGTTCCTGCTCGCGGCGATCATCTACCCCGTCGTGACCGGGATCACGTGGGCCGGCGCCTACATCGGTAACGTCGCCGGCGTCGGGTTCCACGACTTCGCGGGCGGCATGATCGTCCACGGGATGGGCGGCATCGCCGGGTTGACGGCGGCGTGGGCGCTCGGCCCCCGGATGGGGCGGTTCAACGACGACGGCAGCGTCAACGTCATTCCCGGCCACTCGATGACCTTCGCCGTGCTGGGGACGCTCATCCTCGCCTTCGGCTGGTACGGATTCAACGTCGGCACGGCCGCGATCTGGAACACCGGTGAGGGTGTCTTCGCCTTCGACACGCTGGGCCGGGTCGCGATGGGCACGACGATTGCGATGGCCTCCGGCGCGATGGGTGCCGGACTCGTCGCCTGGCTGAAGTCGGGCAAGGTCGACACCCTCTACGTTGCCAACGGCCTGCTCGCGGGCCTGGTCGGCATCACCGCGATCCCCGACTCGACGGCCTGGTGGGGCGCGTTCGTCGTCGGCGGGCTGGCGGGCGCACAGCTCCCCGTGGTCTTCGGGCTGACCGAGAAGATCGGCATCGACGACGTCTGTGCGGTGTTCCCGGTCCACGGCAGTGCGGGCGTCCTCGGGACGCTTGCGTTCCCCTTCGTCGCCGCCCCTGGACAGCTCAGCGCCTCGATCGCCCAGCACTTCATCGCGCAGACGATCGGCGTCGTCGCCATCGCCGCCTGGACCGTGGTCGCGACCGCTTCCGTCTGGTACGTCCTGAAGCTCCTCGGGCAGGCACGCGTCACGCCCGAACACGAGCAGGAGGGGCTGGACCTCAGCGAGCACGGTGTCGAGACCTACCCCGAGTTCGGCGGCGACCGGGACACCGTCATCGCGGACGGCGGCGTCACCTATACCATCACCGAGGACCACGAGGTGAACACCGATGACTGACATCGAGATGGTCGTCGCCTACGTCCGCCCGGACAAGCTTGGTGACGTCAAACAGGGCCTCGCCGAGGCCGGTGCACCGTCGCTGACAGTGACCAACGTCTCCGGCCGGGGCTCACAGCCCTCGAAGAAGGGACAGTGGCGCGGCGAGGAGTACACCGTCGATCTCCACCAGAAGGTCAAAATCGAGTGCGTGGTCGCGGACGTCCCGGCCGCGGACGTCGTCGACGCCATCGAGGAGTCCGCCCACACGGGCGATCCTGGCGACGGGAAGATTTTCGTCACGCCCGTCAACGAGGCGGTCCAGATCCGCACCGGCAAGCGCGGCCCCGACGCGGTCTGAGAGGCATCCGAGACCGCCCCCCGCGGCAGCCGGAGAGGTGACGCGATAAGTTCTTTCCTCCCCGCTTCGAACGGCCGGCCATGACAGACGAACAGTCGCGGTCGCTGTACGGGCGGGCGCTCTCGGTGCTCGCGGGTGGGGTCAACTCGTCGGTCCGGGCGACACAGCCGTATCCCGTCTTCGCCGAACGCGGCGACGGCGGGCACGTCGTCGACGCCGACGGCAATCGCTACATCGACTACGTGATGGGCTATGGCCCCCTCCTTCTGGGCCACGCCATGCCCGAGGGGGTCCGGGCGGCCGTCCAGCAACGGGCAGCAGAGGGCCCGATGTACGGCGTCCCGACCGAGGTCGAGGTCGAACTCGCGGAGTTCATCGCGCGCCACGTCGAGAGCGTCGAGATGTTGCGCTTCGTCAACACCGGCACCGAGGCAACCGTCTCGGCTGTGCGGCTGGCACGTGCCCACACCGGTCGGGACAAGATTGTCGTGATGCAGGGGGGCTACCACGGCGCCCAGGAGTCGACGCTCGTCGCGGGCGAGGGCTCGGACACCCATCCCTCCAGCCCCGGCATCCCCGACTCCTTCGCCGAGCACACGCTGACGCTGCCGTTCAACGACGAGCGGGCCGCCCGCGACCTCTTCGAGGAACACGGCGACGAGATCGCCGCCGTCCTCACCGAGCCGATACTGGGCAACTACGGCATCGTCCATCCCGTCGAGGGCTACCACGAGACCCTCCGGGAACTGTGTGACGAGTACGGGTCGCTGCTCGTCCTGGACGAGGTCATCACCGGCTTTCGGGTCGGCGGCCTCGGGTGCGCCCAGGGGAAGCTCGGGATCGAACCCGACCTGACGACGTTCGCGAAGATCATCGGCGGCGGGTTCCCCGTCGGCGCAGTCGGCGGGCGCTCGGAGCTCATCGAGCAGTTCACGCCCGCGGGCGACGTCTTCCAGTCGGGCACCTTCTCGGGCCATCCCGTGACGATGGCCGCCGGCCTCGAGACGCTGCGCTTTGCCGCCGAAAACGATGTCTACGACCACGTCGACGCCCTCGGCGAGCAGCTCCGCTCGGGGCTGACCGACATCCTCGCCGACCAGGCGCCCGAGTACACCGTCGTCGGGACGGACTCGATGTTCAAGGTCGTCTTCACGCGCGAGGCCGGCGACGCGCGCGAGTCTCGCGAAGGTCACTGCGAGGCGGGCTGTCGGCAGCGCCCCGACTGTCCGCGCTACGGCGCCTGCCCGAAGACGGGCGCGGACGTGAAGGCGGCCGACACCGAGCGGTGGGTTCGGCTGTTCCGCACGAAGATGCAAGAGGAGGGTGTCCTCCTGCCGGCCAACCAGTTCGAGTCGCAGTTCGTCTGCTACGGGCACACCGAGGAGGACATCGAAGAGACGCTGGAAGCCTACAAGGAGGCGTTGTAGTGCCCGACGACGACGACATCGCGCTGAGCGAAAAGCGGATGTACGGCGAGAAGCGCGACCGGACGGAGATCTTCGTCGGGTCGGCACTGGGGGTGACGCGGGTCGAACTCGCCGGGGATCAGGTCGGGCGATTCTCGCTCGCCCGGCGCGACCCCGTGACGGCCATCGCTGGCAAGGCCGGCAAGCTCGTGGTCGGAACCGACGAGGACGTGCTGGTCGGGACGGGCGAGGAGTTCGTTCCGACCGGCTTCGGGCCGGCCGCGACCGTCTCCGTCCCCGACGGAGGGCCTGTCGCAGCAGGGCCCGACGGCACCGTGGCGCGTCTCGAGGGCGACGACTGGGAGGCCGCCGGGTCGGTCACGAATCCGCGCCGGGCGGACGGGGACCTGCTCCTCGCAAGCGACGGTGTCTACCGGATCGACGACGGCCTGACCGCGCTCGGCGGCGACGACGTCCGGGACGTGGCAGCGGCCGGCCCCTACGCCGCGACGGGCGAGGGCGTCATGCGGTACGACGGCGAGTGGGAGCGCGCGGTCGAGGGCGACTGCACGCTCGTGGCCGCCGACGGCGACCGCGTCACCGCAGCGAGCGACGAGGGGTTGTTCGTCCACCGCGAGGGGGGCTGGCAGATCCGGGAGCGCCCGGTGGACGCGCCGCTCGCAGACCTCGCCCACGGGGAGTGTCTCTACGCGGTGACCGCAGACGGGACCGTGCTCATCGACGCGGACCCCGAACTCACGCCGGACGGCCAGGGCGGCTGGCGGTCCCGTGCACTCGGCGTCCGCGAGGTTGTGGGGCTGGCGGTGCCATGACTGACAGAACTGTCCTCCTCACGGGTGCCAGTAGCGGTATCGGGTCGGCCGTCGCCGAAGCCTTCGCTGCCGAGGGCTGGCGGACCGTTCTCTGTGCCCGATCCGAGGAGGCGCTCGAATCGACCGCACGAGATGTCTCGGCAGCTGGCGGGACGCCCGTGGTCCACCCGGTCGATGTCCGGGACGAAAACGACGTGTTCCTCGCGCTCTCGGAGACGGTCACCGACGCGCTGGACGTCCTGATCCCCGCAGCCGCAGTGATGCCCCACGCGCCCGGCGAGCGGCCGCTCGACGAGGAACGCTACGAGGACGTCCGGACGGTACTCGACACGAACGTGTACGGCCTGTTCGCGGTGATCCGCGAGGCCCTGCAGTTCATGCCACCCGACGGCCGCGTGCTCGTCCCGTCGGGGTCGGTGGCCCGCGACCCCAAACCGGGGATGGGGGCCTACGCCCCCTCCAAGGCAGCCGCCGAGGCGATCGCACGTGGCTTCGCCGCCGACGTCGATCAGCCGGTCGGCGTCGTCGACCCGGGCCTCGTCGCGACTGACCTCACCGGCGGGAAGGGGCGCGATCCGGCGCGGGTCGCGGACATGTTCCGGTGGGCCGCACTGGAGTGTCCGGCCGAGGAACTCGACGGCGAGATCGTGGACCTCCGGAAGTGGAAACAGGCGACGCGATAAAGCAAAGTTCGTATGTGGTTCTCGCCCCAAGAGACGAGAAGATGACACACGCCTCCGCACTCGACGCACTCGACGAACTCGAGGATGGGAGCAGCGGCTACGCCGAACTACTGGACAAAGAGTCGCTGACTGTCGAAGTCGCGCGACACAAGGCAGGCAACGCAGAGCCAAAGAACCCACACACAGAGGACGAACTGTACTACGTCATCTCCGGTTCGGGGAAGATACGGGTTGGAGACAGCGACCACTCGCTCGAACGCGGCGATACGGTCTTCGTCGAACAGGGGCTCGAACACGACTTTTTCGACATCGAGGAGGACCTCGTGACGCTCATCGTGTTCGTCGGCTCGTCAGATCCGGCGTCGTACTCGATACGAGAGTGAACCGCCTCGGGGTCAAGCCCCGAGGCTTCCCGTTTCAACGACGCGACTTGC
>JAZKRS010000101.1:0-6772 GCA_036626435.1 Haloarculaceae archaeon
CGGAAGGCGGCCGCGAAGAAGATAGCGCGGCCGTCCCCACGGAAGGCGGCCGCGAGGAAAGCGAGCGGGGAGCGGAGCGACCCGAGAGCAGTGCAAATGAAGCGGACGAACAGGAGGAGGGCACGTTCTACGTCTGGACGCCCACCGAGGTCAAGGAGGCCGTCGACGACGAGCTCGACGCGGAGCTGTTCTGTGACCGGTACGGCGTCACGTCGTCGGGGAACTTCGAGGGCGGCCAGACCGTCCTGACGCTCTCGGCGAGCGTGTCCGATCTCGCTGGGGAGTACGACCTGGCCGAGAGCGACGTTCGCGACCGGCTCTCGCGGGCCCGCGAGGCAGTCTTCGAGGCGCGTGCCGACCGACCGCGGCCCGCCCGCGACGAGAAGGTGCTTTCGGGCTGGAACGGGCTCGCAATCTCCGCGCTCGCGGAGGGCACCCTCGTCCTCGACGAGGAGTACGCGACGATGGCAGCCGACGCGCTCGGCTTCGTCCGCGAGCACCTCTGGGACGGCGAGGAAGGGAGGCTGTTGCGACGCTACAAGGACGGCGACGCGAGGATCGACGGCTACCTCGAGGACTATGCCTTCCTCGGGCGCGGGGCCTTCGACCTCTATCAGGCCACCGGCGACGTCGAACACCTCGCCTTTGCGCTCGACCTCGCAGAGGCCGTCGTCGAGCGGTTCTGGGACGCCGACGCCGGGACGCTCTACTTCACGCCCGCCGGCGGCGAGTCACTCGTCGCCCGGCCACAGGAAGTGACCGACCAGTCGACCCCCTCCAGCGCCGGCGTCGCGACGGAGCTCTTGCTCGACCTCTCGCATTTCAATTCGGGGGAGGAGTTCGAGACGGTCGCCGGGCGCGTCCTGGAGACGCACGGCGACAAGGTGCGCTCGAACCCGCTCCAGCACGCCTCGCTGACGCTCGCCGCGGACACGTACGCGAGCGGGTCACTCGAGCTGACGCTGGTTGCCGACGAGGCGCCGGCCGGGTGGCGCGAGTCACTCGCCGACCGGTACATCCCAGCACGCGTCCTCGCCTGGCGGCCGGCCGACGGGGCGGCGGTCGAGGGGTGGCTCGAAGCGCTCGACGCGGCGGAGGCGCCGCCGATCTGGGCCGACCGCGACCCTCGGGACGGCGAGCCGACGGTCTACACCTGCCGCTCGTTTTCCTGCTCGCCGCCGAAACACGACGTCGACGAGGCGCTGGCGTGGGCCGAGGAGCGGCTGTCGCCCGCGGAGTGACCGCCAGTTGCTATTCAGCGGGGCCGAGCGCGTCCTCGATCTGGTCTGCGAGGTAGACTGCGATCGGGACGGGCTCCTCTTCGACGAAGCGGGCGATTTCCTCCCCATCCCCGGCTCGCGGCTCGGCGTCCGCGCCGCTTCCCGGCGCGCGTTCGACGACGACTGTCGGAATGTACTCGACGCCGTACTCTTCGACGCCCGGCCCCTGCTTGTCCTGGTCGAGTTCGTGGTGGATCACGTTTTCGGCTGGAACCCCAGCCGCATCCAGCGCGGCGCCGAGGTCGGGCAACTGGGCGCGACAGTCCTTGCACCAGTCACCCCCCCAGACATTGAAAACGAGGTCGTCCCCGTAGTGGGCGAGGACGTCGACCGTGTCGGCGTAGGCGTCCTCGACCCACACCGGGTTCGGCTCCATGGTTTCGAGTGGCATACGCGCCGGTACGGGAGCCTCGTATAACTGATTTGCGTGCCCTGGGCCGGGTTGACGGCCCGCGACGGCGCGTTACTTTCCGAGGTAGAGGTCGCGCACCCGCTCCGAGTCGCGGATCGTGTCGGCGTCGGACTCGAAGCGGTTTTCACCCATGTCGAGGACGTATCCCCGGTCGACGACCTCAAGCGCCGCCTTGACGTTCTGCTCGACTATCAGCACGGCAGTCCCGGCCTCCCGCACCCGGTCGACGTACTCGAAGGTGCGCTCGATGAGCTGTGGTGCGAGGCCAGCGGATGGTTCGTCGATGAGCAACAGATCGGGATCGGGCATCAGTGCCCGGGCCATCGCGAGCATCTGGCGCTCGCCGCCGGATAGCGTCGACGCCTCCTGAACCCGACGGTCTTCGAGGCGCGGGAACAGGTCGTACATCGCCCCGCGGCGCTGTTCGGGATCCGTGGCGTGGATCGTCCCGATGTCGAGGTTCTCGGCGACCGTGAGATTCGGGAAGACGTTCTCTGCCTGGGGGACGTAGGCGACGCCGTTTGGAACCATCTCGTTGGCCTCGAACCTCGAGAGGTCATCGCCGCGCATCTCCACGGTGCCCGCCCACAGGGGGAGTCGCCTGATGAGCGCGCGCATCAGCGTGGACTTGCCGGCCCCGTTCGGCCCGAACACCAGGACAATCTCGTCGTCCCGGACGTCAACGTCGACTCCATAGAGAACCTGGAGGTCGCCGTACCCCGTCTCGATTCCACGCGCGGAAAACAGCGCGTCGTCGAACCGCCGGACCGTCTCGATGTCGCCCATCAGTCGTATCCCCCCAGATAGGCCTCGACGACGCGCTCGTCCTCCTGGACGATGTCGGGCGGGCCGACGGCGAGGGTCTGGCCGTTGTGCAGGACAACAACCTTCTCGCAGTGGTTCATCACGACGTCCATGTCGTGTTCGATGAACAGTATCGTCCGCCCACTGTCGTTGAGTTCGTGCAGCCGGTCGAGGAGTTCGTCGGTCAGTGCCGGGTTGACGCCGGCGACGGGTTCGTCCAGCAGGATGATCTCGGGGTCCATCATCAGCACCCGCCCCAGTTCCAGGAGCTTTCGCTGGCCGCCGGAGAGCCCGCTGGCGTACTCCTCGGCGAGGTGGTCGAGTTCCAGAAAGGCGAGCGTCTCGTCGGCTCGCTTCTGGATCGCGGCCTCCTCCGTTCGGACGGTGCCCGGCCGAGCGAGTGCGCCCAGCGCCCGCTCGCCGGTCTGGTCGCGTGCGGCGAAAGCCAGATTCTCGCGGACGCTCATCCCGCGGAACGTCTTGGGGGTCTGGAAGGTCCGGCCAACGCCACGCTGTGCGACCTCGTTTGGCGAGAGGCCCTGGATCGGATCACCGTGTAGCCGGATTGCGCCCTCGTCAGGCGGGTGGACGCCGGTGATACAGTTGAACAGTGTCGACTTCCCGGCGCCGTTCGGGCCGATCAACCCCGTGATCGAGCTCTCTTCGACTACGAAGGAAGCCCTGTCGACGGCCACGAGGCCGCCGAAGCGCTTCACGACGCCGTCGACTTCGAGCAGGGTCGACGCGTCTGTGGACCCGCCCGCGCTCCCGTCGTGAGCGTCGGTGCTGTCTGCGCTCATCTACTCTTCCTCCCCCATGACGGTGACCTCGTCGGGGTCGCCGAACAGCCCCTCGGGGCGGTACCTGATGACGAGCACAAACAGCAACCCGATGACGATGAATCGGATGCTGGGGACGAACGAGGGGTGGTTCGGCAGCGGTTCGAACAGCGCTGGCAGGACACCACTCAGTATCTCCGGGAGCAGGGACTGCACCCAGTCGTAGATGTTGGTGATAAAGCGCGTCGACTGCTGGAACGCGATCAGCAGGAACGCGCCGGCGACGGCGCCAGTCGAGGACGCGACTCCGCCGAGCAACAGTGCGGCCCAGACGGTGAAGGTCACACCTGCGACGAACTGTCCGGTCACGACGCTCCCGATGAAGTGCGCGTAGACGCCACCTGCGAGCCCCGCGATCGCACCGCCGATTGCGAAGGACTTCAGCTTCACGACGTTCGTGTCCTTCCCGAGCATTCTGGCTGCGTCCTCGCTCTCCCTGACACCCTTCAGGAGCCGCCCGAAGGGAGCGTCGATGAGGTGTCGGACAAGGAGGTAGACCCCGAGCAGACACAGCGCCGCAAAGGCGAGGTAGGCCAGTTGCCAGACGTCCGCGCCCAGCGTCGACCGGAGCGGCTTCGGAACGCTGTTCATTCCGAACGTGCCGTTGGTCAGCCACGCCTCGTTGACGAGGACGTCCTCGAAGACGCCGGCCAGCGCGAACGTCGCGATGGCAAGGTAGTGGGTGCCCAGCCTGACGCTCGTCAGCCCGATGAGCAACGCCAGCACGCCGCCGACGACCGCCGCGGCGACGAGGCTCACCGGGAAGCCAAGCGGCATCGGGAGATTCAATCCGAGGACGTAGTTTGCCTGGGAGACTTGCTCGGGCGGGGGCATCGTCAGGATCGCCGAAGTGTACGCGCCAGCCGCGAAGAAGGCGACGTGTCCGAAGTTCAGAAGGCCCGTGTAGCCGTAGTGGACGTTCAGCCCGACGGCGAGCAGGCCGTAGACGCAGCCGATGGTGGCAGCCGTGACGAGGAACGAGGCCCACCCGGTCAGCAGAGCCATCAGAACTCACCCCCGCGGATTCCCTCTGGCCGGAAGAGCAACACGCCGACGAGCACGAGGAAGGCGTAGGCCTGGTCGTAGCTCGCAGAGAGGTACGTCGATCCGAGGCTGATGATGAGGCCGATGAGAACCGCCCCGAGCATCGCGCCGTACGGGCGGCCGATGCCGCCGAGCAGCGTCGCCGCGAAGACGACGATCAGGTAGCCGAAGCCAAAGGTCGGGCGAAACGGGGCAAAGAGAACGGCGTAGAGGATCCCCGCGAGCCCACCGGCGGCCGCGGAGATGAACCACGTCCGCCGGATGACCCCCTGCGTGTCGATCCCGGCGACCTCGGCGAGTGAGCGGTTGCCGCTCGTCGCGCGCATCGTCTTTCCGAGCATCGTCCGCGTCAGGATGAGGTGAACCCCGAGCATCGACACGGCCGAGACGCTGACGACAGCCAGTTCGAGCGGCGTGATGCCGACCCCGAACAGTTCCACCGGGCGCATCAGTGGGACCGGGAGCTGTCTGGCCTCTGCGCTGACGCTTGCAGTCAGCAGGTATCGCAGAATGAAGGCCACGCCGATCGACGTAATCAAAAGCGGGAGTCCGCCCCGATCGGAGATCGGTCTGAAGAACACCCGCGAGACGACGACCCCGAGCCCACCGACGAGGACGACCGCGACGACTGCGGCGACCGGAAGCGGCAGCGACATCCCGAACCAGGCACCTGACAGAAACAGCGCGAAGTACGCCCCGTACGCGAGGAACTCGCCGTACGCGAAGTTGATGAATCGTGTCACGCCGTACGACAGCGTCAGCCCGACCGCGCCGAGGGCGATGACACTCCCTTCGACGAGTCCGAACACGACTGCCTGCAGGAACTCGGCGACATCGAGAACCATGTGCTGGCGGCTCCGAATTACAGGGCTTCCGGCGGGATCAGGCTCGCCTCGCTCCACTCGCCGCCCTCGGCCTTCTGGATGGAGAAGGGCGCGACGATGTCCCCGTTGTCGTCGAAGTCGATCGGACCGACGAGTCCGCGGTAGTCGACGTCCGTTCCGTCCTCGATAGCGCTCGCACCGTCGGCGAAGTTCGTCACGGCCTGTTCGGGCGGGTTCGCGACGGTCCGGATGTTCCCGGCCACGTTCGCGCCAGTCAGGTCGCTTCCGGCGGTGGCCGTCTGGTGCAGCGCGAGCCCCAGGACGTTCATCGCGTCGTAGGTGTTCGTTGCGAACAGTCTCGTTTCGTCCCAGCCGGCAAACTCCTGAATGTCGCTGTTGAACGCTTCGCTCCGACCCGACTCCTGGGCCTCCTGGAAGGGGGCCTCCTGCAGGCCGAGGATGCCGTCAGTCACCTGGTTTTCGCTCTGTGAGAGGAAGTCCTGGTTCGTCTGGTCCTGGGTTACGAACCAGTTGCCCTCGTAGCCGGCCTGGAACGCCGCCTCCATGATCTTGACGCTGTCCTCGATCGAGGCGACGAGAACGGTGATCTCGGACTCGGTGGACATCATCGACTGAACCTCCGACTGGTAGGAGGACTTCCCGGTCCGGAAGTCGATGGTCTCGTTGATGGTGCCGCCGAACTCCTCGAAGGACGAACTGATCGGGTCGCTGAAGGACTGGAAGACCTCGCGGTCCCCGACCATCATCGTCATCTGGTCGTAGCTCTGTGTGGCGTTGTACTGTTCCTCGCGGGCAGCCCTGGCGATCGCACGACCGCCCAGGGCGTCCGATGGCACTGTCCGGAAGACGTACTCCCCTCCCTGGTCGTCGAGCGTGGTGGTCCCCGCAGTCGGCGAGACAGTCGGAACCTGATTCTGCGTGAACGAGTCGGCGACCGCCGAGTAGGTCAGACTCGTCGGGCCGATAATTCCTGCGACGCCCTCGACCTCGATGAGCTGCTGGGCTGCCGTCAGCGACGCGTCAGGCGACGCCTCGGTGTCACCCTGGACGATGCTCACGTTCCGGCCGCCGATGCCGCCGTTGCTGTTGATCTCCTCTGCGACCATCCGGGCGACCGGCAGGACGTTCTCGCCGACCCACGCGTAGTCGCCCGAGAAGGGGACCAGTACGCCGACCTTGATCTCGCCGTCGCCGCCGTCCGTACTGCCACCGTCTCCATCGCCGTCACCCCCGTCGCCATCACTGCCGTCGCTTCCGTCGCTTCCGTCGCCACCGTCACCACCATCGCTTCCGTCGCCGCCATCACTGCCGTCACTTCCGTCGCCACCGTCACCGCCACAGCCAGCCAGCACCGTTACCGTTGCCAGTCCGCCAGTCCGTGTGAGGAACGTGCGTCTATCCATGTGTGTATGGGTCAATGGCGACCACTCGTTTATATATGTGCGGGAATCCGTCCCGAAAAGTGTCGTATTGCGACAGGACTCTCCGTCAGTGTCAACTACCCCTGCCTAGTCGCTCGCGCTAATCGTGCGCTCGCTTTGTTGAGGC
>JAZKRS010000102.1:0-6595 GCA_036626435.1 Haloarculaceae archaeon
AGCGCAGCGACTCGACGAGCCGGCCACCGACGAACCCGGTCGCTCCAACGACGAGTACGCGCATTATCGAACGTACGGGCCACTACGGCAAGGGTGTTCGGTTGGCTTACTGGAGCGGGCCTCGCCAGATGGCCGGCAACCCCCGGAGCCGCTGACGGTGCGACCGACACCGCTCTCTCTCGTCTTTCGAGTCGAGGAAACGCCTACCCAATCCAGCCAACAATTGACATCCTCCTCCACCTGAAGGCGGAGGAATCCCGAGGGTGGGATATTAGGGTTTGCAGTCCACCACTTGTTCCTGCGGTTGGAATCCGCTGGACAAATCCTGAAGGTAGACTCCGGGCTGTGCCAACCAGTCGGTACTCCTATGCCCGCCCAAATTGGGCGCGGACTCGGAGCTACTTCCGTTGATATCGAGACGGATGTTCTCCGCCCCGTTCACGTCCGCGTTGAACGCCGCATCACACGGCTCGCAGACGTACAGGTCGGGTTCGACACGCTGACTATCGTCTTCTCTACCACAGACGCAACACGTCCTGCTCGTTCGCACTCGGACACTTCCACGACCTCGATGCCCTCAACTTTCGCTTTGTATTCGAGGATGTTGGTGAAGCGGTCGAACGCCCATCCATGCAGGTCGAGGTTGCCGTGCTTGCCCCAGTTCTTCGACTCGCCGTTCTCGTCCTCTCGAACACCAGCGAGTTTGCCGACGTTGATGCGACCAACTCCTCTCTCGACACACCGTTCAACGATGTGTTTCGCTACGGAGTGGAAGAAGTGAGTTCCGAGCTCCGACCACTTCTCGTGAAGACGAGTCGCCCGCTCACTGCCCGAGTCGTCGCACTTGGCGATTTCCTTCGGCAAGTAGTAACTGTGGATAGATCCCGAGTCGTGAGTGCCGAGGCGGCCGACATTGGGTGACAGATACATCTCTGGTGTCACATCGACCGTGGTCGCGGTAGACACGGGCCGGTCGCCCCGCTATCGACCACGACCGATCGGTCGAAGACGGCGCCGTGACGTTGTCGATCGAACGGTCACTACCGCACCGCCTCTGCGTGTCTCCGTATCGCATCGCGGAGCGGAGTCACGTCGTAGCCGAACTCCGCCGCCGCCCGCTCGTGGCTCACGTCGGCGACGAGCGGTAGCGAGTCGGCGTCGCCGTCGAAGGTGACCGATCCGCCGACCTCGTCGGTCACGGCGTCGGAACCGAAGACGATGCTCGGACGGACTGCGACGACCCCGTCTCGCCCTCGCTCCGGTCCGCGTAGAGCCTGGCCTGGTACTCGTTGAGCTGTTTCGTCGCGCTGTAGAACAGGAGCGGGTACGCCGTGTACGCCGCTGGCGGTCGGGCGTCCTCCCGGATCGTCCCAGAGTAGTCCTCGGGGGAGCCGTACGTGGCGATGGAGCTCGCGTACACTACCCGGTCCACGCCGCCGGCGACTGCGGCCCGGAGGACGTTGTCCATCCCGACGCAGTTGACACGGACCGCCCGCTCCGGTGACTGGTCCGACTCCGACGGTATCGACGTCGATCGGAATCCCTCCTGCGATATGGACCGTGTCCGAGTGAAACAGGCCGTCGTGTTCGTCAGTAACTTCGCCGATGGCTTCGAGTGATCGAACGATCCCGATTTCGTTGCTGGCGTTCATAACTGGACGGGATCGTCGTCGTTATCCGTAGGTGCTCAGTCGAGACCGTGTCCGGGCGAATCGCGTCTGCGATGGCAGGTGGATCGACGCGACCGTCCCGATCGGGAGTTACTCGCGTTACGCCGATATCGCGGGATTCGGGATACGGCTGCATCGACGTGAGAACCCCCCTGCGGTTTGGTAGTCGCGACGCGAGCCGAGTAGGTCGTTCGTTGTATCGCTTCGGGCGCAGCATCAGTTCTTGAACGCTTCGATCCGGAACTGAAGCGACCCTCCACCATAATCAGTGGTCGTGGTTCCCTCCATTGGAGAATCCCCATCGGAACACAAGTCACCGACCGACGAAGCTCCTGTATGGACCTCGGAATGATCCTGGAGACCAACGACCCCGAGCGCGTCTGGAACGCGTTCCGTCTCGCAAACACGGCGCTCGATGCGGAACACGCGGTCGAGACCTTCCTCCTCGGGGATGGTGTCGAGGCACCGGACCTCGATCACGAGAAATTCAATCCACACGGTGTGATGCTCAAGTACACCCAGAACGGAGGTGAACTCTCCGCCTGTGGGACGTGTCTCGACTCCCGCGGTCTCGAAGCCGACGATCTTCGACCCCGGGCGACGATGGAAGATTGCCTGCGAATCGTCGAGGACGCCGAGGAGGTGCTTACCATCGGGTAGCCGAGGACTCGTCCCCAGCGGGATGCTGGCACCTAATCGGCAGTCCGTTCGGCCTGCCGGGTCTGTCCTACTTGCAACGGGTCGGCCGTCGACGTCGCAGTGACCAGTCGCAAGAACTGTCCCGCGTTCGTGAGGAGCTTGTTCTCCGCCTTCCGGAGATGCTCTTCGTACGTCGAGCGAGCGACGGCCGTCTCGTCGGCCAGTTCCCGCAGCGATGTCTTCCGGGGCTGCTCGTAGTAGCCGCTTTCCAGCGCTAGCTGGAGTGCTGCTAACTGCCGGTCAGTGAGGTCCTCGAACAGTTGATTCGCAGGGGCCAGCATGCTGTGGGGGATCTGTGTCTCCGAAATCGAGGTTTTCGAGAGCAGATCGATCTCCCTGTCGGACCGCAAGTCGCTCAGCAGCTCCCGAATGTCCGCGCTATCGAATGCGACTACCGTGTAGTGTTCCCAGCCCTGGCGATAGATGGTTGGCGACTGATACAGGCAGTTGTGTTCTTCGAAGCGGTCGACGATAGACTCCTCGAGCGAACAGAGGCAGGACTGCGTGACGACGTGACACCCGTCGTCGTTCTCCGATTCGTGCAGAACGGTGCCGATCCGACCGATCTCCTCGAGCAACTCGTCGCTCGGTGTCGTCTCTGAGGTGATCTCGAGGACCTGGCAGTCGCTCAGCGGCCACTCGCGGATCGTCAGATCCGGGTACCGTTCCGAAATCGTCCGGTACGGACACTCGTGTTCGACCCGAATCGAGGCCTCGTACAGACTCATACGGACGACTTCGATCCGGTCAAAAATAACGGTGCCGGTCATGTCCGGCGCCACCTATATACTGATACACTTTTTATTCCGGGATACCGATGCAAGAGCTACCGGCGGAAAAACTCAGCGAACTGTTACGAGATGGCGGTGGTAAGCCGCTCGTCCTCGATATTCGGCACGAAGAGGACTTCGAGGAGTGGCATATTCCGGGCAGTCTCAACGTCGATGCCTACGACGAACTGACTGACGACCCCGAACAGGCCAAGGAGGCCCTCTCGGACCTCCCCCGTGGAGAACAGATCGTTACTGTCTGTGCCGCCGGTGTCGTCTCAGAGACCGCGACAGAACTGCTTCGAGAGCTGGACTACGACGCAGTGACGCTCACGGACGGAATGAACGGCTGGAGCCGCGTCCAGCGACACGCCGAAGTACCAGCCGACCTCGATGGCACGCTCGTTCAGGTCGCACGTCCGGGGAAGGGCTGCCTCTCGCAAGTCCTCGTCTCGGACGGTGAAGCGGCGGTCTTCGACCCGTCACACTATCTCGACGAGTACGAGACGATTCTGGAGGAGTACGACGCCGAACTCGTCGGCGTCTTCGACACGCACGCTCACGCCGACCACGTCTCGGGGGCTGCGAAACTCGCGGACCGACACGGCGTCCCCTACTACCTCTACCCCAAGGACGCGCTCGCTCTCGACACGACTCCCCTCGAAGATGGCCAGACCGTAACTGTTGGCAAGCTCGACATCGAGGTAATCCACACGCCGGGACACAGCGAGGGAAGCGTCTCGTTCGATGTTGACGGTACGACGCTGATCACGGGCGACACGCTCTTCCACGAGAGCGTGGGCCGGGTCGAACTCGGCGTCCAAGCGGGCATCGAAGGTTCCAACGTCGAACAGAACGCTGCGACCCTCTACGAGAGTCTCCAGCGGCTGTTGGGCCGACTGGACGACGCCTTGGTCCTGCCGGCACACGACCCTGGCTCGCCCGAACCACCGGTGACCGCAACCCTCGCCGAGGTCAGAGAACGGAACGATGACCTCGGCCGCGACCGCGAGGATTTCGTCCGGGAACTCGCGTCAGACATCCCGGATCACCCGCCGAACTTCGAGCGCGTCAAGAGGACGAACGTGGGGCAGGAATCGGTTCCGGCCGACGAACTGGCCGAGTTGGAACTGGGTCCGAACAACTGCCCAGCGGAGTGATCTATGAGTACGGCAACTGACCTCAAACAGGGGATCAGCGAGCACCTCGGACAGTTCTCACTGCACGTTCTGCTGGTGTTCGCCACCGGCCTGACGGTCGGTTCCGAACGGACCGTCGTCCCCGTTCTGGGGGAGGAGGTACTCGGCGTCACGTCGTTCCTCGTTATCGGTTCGTTCGTCGTCTCGTTCGGGATCGTGAAGTCGATCCTCAACCTCTACGCTGGCAAATGGGGCGAGGAGTACGGCCGCAAGCCCGTGCTCGTCGCCGGATGGGCGACGGCACTCCCCCTGCCGATCATCCTGATCTTCGCTCCGAACTGGGGCTGGATCACCATCGGGAACGTCCTGCTGGGTATCAACCAGGCGTTGACGTGGAGCATGGCGATCAACGCGAAAATCGACCTCGCAGGCCCCGAGCAGCGTGGGCTGGCAGTCGGCATCGACGAGTCGTTCGGATACACTGGCGTCGCTGTCGGTGCCTGGATTACGGGCGTCATCGCCGGGCAGTGGAATCTCCGGCCAGAGCCGTTCTACTTCCTCGCCGTCGTCGTCGTGTTGGCGTTCCTCATCTCGGTCTTCCTGATCGAGGAGACCGTCCAGTACGCGCAGGCCGAAGGTGACGACGACCACCACGACGCGAACCTCCCGTTCAACGAGGTGCTGAAGCGCGCGACCTACGGTGACAGGACGCTATTCGCCGCTGCGCAGGCCGGCCACGTCGAGAACTTCGTGGACACGCTGTTCTGGATCGCCGTCCCGCTCTATTTGACAAGCCAGGGTCTTGGCATCGCGGCAGTCGGAGTCGTGGTCGGCGTCCACAGCGCGATCTACTTCCTGCAGATCGCGACTGGTGGGCTTGCGGATCGCATCGGTCGCCGGCCGCCCGTCATCGTGGGGATGTTCCTCGCAGGTGCGGGTGTCCTGGGCATGGTACTCGTCGAAGGATACCTCGCGTGGGCCGTCCTGGCTGCCGTCTCCGGCCTCGGGATGGCGTTACTGTATCCCAACCTGATGACCGTGCCTAGCGATGCCGCCCATCCGACGTGGCGGTCTGCGGGCATGGGCGTCTACCGGATGTGGCGTGACTCCGGCTATGCCGTCGGCGCGATCCTGATCGGGCTCTCGATGGAGTTCGTGAACGCCGAAGCCGCGTTCTACATGACTGCACTCCTGATGTTCGTCTCCGGGGCGGTCGTGTATCTCTGGATGGAAGAGACCCACCCGGACTTCGGGACGCACGAGCCGCCTGCACCTGCGACGGAGCAACCGGCCAAGACGGCTGTTCAAGACTAGTTCAGCATACGTTCTTTCCGCGGTAGCGACCGTGTCCAACGTTCTCTTGGCCTCAGTACGGACAAGATTACAGACAACTATCTACTGAATATGCGCGCTCTATTCAGGAAAACTCGGACACGTCTCACAGCAAGAGGGTTTCGACAAGGTCAACTCCGAGTAAGCCCCCACGCACCGTCCAAAACGGAAGTCGGTCTGCGCGATGATCGAGAAAATCCCAGTTCGAGGCCGATAAACGACGATGAAAACACCGATATTTCGCTCGCGCAGTGCCGTAGGCATTTGAATCGCGAGTCCAATGCCGCCTCCCGGATTTGAACCGGGGACAGCCCGATCTTCAGTCGAGTGCTCTCCCAGGCTGAGCTAAGGCGGCGCGTATGGACCGACGCCGCTATCTGAAAAAAGGATTTCGAAAGCCGTCTGTGGATTCCCCGTCGAGACGAGGCCCCCCTACTGTGGCGCAACGGTGTCTCCGCGAGCGAAGCGAGCGGAGAGTCGGAGCGACCCTACTGGGGAGCGACTGTGATCTGCTGGTCGCGGTCGATAGCCTCCTCGAGTTCCTCGGCGATGGCCGAGCCACGGGAGACCTGTACCTCGCCGCCGCGAGAGACCGTCGCGGTGAACAGGTACTCCCCGCCTGCGCGCACCTCCACGGTCTCACCCTCGTGGCCCTCCAGGGGGACGATGACGTGCCGGGAGGTGATCTCGGGGGTGACGATGTGACCGGCGTCCCCGCCGCCGTTCCGGCCGCTCGTGCCACTCCCGCCGCCACCCGCACCGCGTCCGCCGGGCTTCTCGGCGAAGGTTTGGACGTCGATATCGATGCCGAGGCGGTCCTCGATCTCGTTGATGCGCCCGCCGCCCTTGCCGATGACGTAGGAGATATCATCCTCCTCGACGTAGACGACCGCGAGGTTCTGTCCCTGGAGCTCGACCTGTACCTGCCCACGGGCGACGGACTTGATCTCCCGCTCGATCTCCTGTTTGGCGATGCGGTCGACGC
>JAZKRS010000103.1:0-6430 GCA_036626435.1 Haloarculaceae archaeon
GGGCCGCCAGGCGTGCCGAAGATAGGGCCGCCAGGCGTGCCGAAGATAGGGCCGCCAGGCGTGCCGCGAGCGAGACGGATGAAACCGTCGACGAGGTGGTCGTGGACACGCCAGCTGGCCTCCGGTGTGCCGACGTCGGCGAGGAGATCACCGTCGAGATGGGGGCTCCAGCCTTCGATCCCGAGGCGGTCCCCGTCGAGAGCGACGGCCCGCTGATCGAAACCGAGGTTGAGGGGCTGACCGTCACTGCTGTCACCACGGGCGTTCCGCACGCGGTCGCAGTCGTCGAGGACGTCGAGAGCGTGGACCTCGCGGCCGTCGCCCCGCCCGTGCGCCACGCCGACGCCTTCCCCGAGGGGGCCAACGTCACGCTGGCCTCCCGCCGCGCGGACGGCGGGTTCGACCAGCGGACCTACGAGCGCGGCGTGGAGGGCGAGACCGACGCCTGTGGCACCGGCGCTGTGGCAATCGTGGCCGTCGCCCGTCGTCTCGGGCTGGTCGACCGGGGTGAAGACGTGCCGGTCCACCCACCGGGCGGCCGGCTGCTCGTGACCGTGACCGACGAGGAATCGACACTCCGCGGCCCCGTCTCCCGTGAGTTCGTAGACGAGATTCCCGCACCTCACACGGCGAGCGACTGATGGCGTTCGACCCGCTCGCATTCCACGAGGAAGCCGTTCGAACCCCCTCCCACGAGTCCGTCGAAGAGATGCGCTCGTTGCTCGTCGACACGCTCACAGACCACGGGGCGGACCCGCACGTCGACGACGCGGGCAACACCCTGGCGACGCGGACGGGCGACCAGGATGGGCCACACCTCGTCCTCAACACGCACATCGACACTGTCCCGCCCCACGTCCCCTTCGAGGAACGCGACGCCATCCCTGGAAGCGACGGGGGGATCACGGGCGCCGGCGATATCGTCTGTGGGCGCGGGGCCTGCGACGCGAAGGGGCCACTCGCCGCCATCCTCGATGGCTTCCTCGGCGCGGACCTCCCAGCCGGGACGCTGACGCTCGCGGTGACGCCCGACGAGGAGATGTACTCGACGGGGGCGGCGGCACTTTCGCTCGATGCCGACGCGTACGTCGTCAGCGAACCCACCGACCTCGACGTCTGCACGGCGGCACGCGGGCGCTTCGAGGGTGAGATCGTCATCACCGGCGTCGCGGCACACGCCGCCGAACCAGAAAGCGGAGCGAACGCCGTCCGCGCCGCTGCGCCGGTCCTGCAGGCGATGGAGACCTTCGACGAGGAGCGCGGGCCCGGCGAACACGACGCGCTCGGGCGGCCGACGCTGACCTCGACGGGGATCGAGGGCGGCGAGGCTGCCAATCAGGTGCCCGCCGAATGTCGGATCACCTTCGACCGTCGGAGCGTCCCGCCCGAAACCGCTGAGGGATTTCGCGCCGGACTGGAGGAGCACTGCTACCAGTGGACGGCGACGGGGATGGATCTCCGGGTGGAGCTGACCGAGAGGGAGACCCCGTTTCTCGAAGCCTTCGCGACCGACCGCGACGAGCGGATCGTCGAGGCCCTGCAGGCAGCCAGCGGCGGCGAGGCCCGCCCGTTCGGGGCCGCGACGGAAGCGTCCTACTTCGCAAGCGAGGCGCCGACCGTCGTCTTCGGGCCGGGCGTCCTCGCTGACGAGTACGGCGCAGTCGCACACGCCGAGCGGGAGTACGTCGACCGCCGCGACGTCGAGCGCGCGGCAACTGCGCTCCGGAACGCTATCGAGTCCTTCTGCCGGTGATACTGACGGCTATACGCCCATGAGCAAGGTCGACCCCCCGCGGGATCGACTATGCTCAGGGTGGCCGGGCAGGCCGGGACAGTCGAGACAGAATCAATAGGCCCGGGGGATAACTGACCCGGTATGGCCCTCCAGGACGTGTTTCTCACCCCGCTCGGTCTCGCCGCTTTGCTGATCGCGGTGCCAATTGTCTTGCTCTATCTCATCCGCCCGGACCCGAGCCGGTTCGAATTGCCGACCTACCGGTTTCTGACCGAGGAGGAGCGCGAGCAGTCGACTACACCGCTGTTCGAGCGACTGTCGCGGAGCCTCCTTCTGTTGCTCCAGTTGCTAGTCATCCTGCTGCTCGCAGTGTCGCTCGCGACCCCGTACGTGCCGGTCTCCGAGCGGGAAGTCGTCGAGGAGACTGTCCTCGTGGTCGACACGAGTGCAAGCATGGCGACTGAAACGGACGGGACATCCCGGTTCGACCGCGCGATTGCGACCGCCCGCGAGGAGATCACGGGGACGACATCTGTCGTCACGACGGTCGGCGGCGGGTCGGTTATCCTCCAGCGTGGCTCCCCGGGGGACGCCAGGAACCGCCTCGACGGCCTCGGCGTGACGGACGCGCCGGGCAATCTCCGCGGGGCGATCGCACAGGCGGGGACGCTCGCCGGGGAGAACGCCCGTGTCGTGGTGTTGAGCGACTTCGCCGGCGACGACTGGACCGACGCCGTCTCGGCGATCAGGGCCCGCGGCCTGAGCGTCGCACTCCAGCAGTTCGACCGCGGCGGCGAGGGCAACGTCGGATTCATCGACCGTCGCTTCTCTGGGGCCGAGGTGACGCTGTCGGTGAAGAACTTCGGCGACGAGGCTGTCACGAGAGCCGTCAGCCTCGGCTCCCAGCAGGAGCAAGTCGAACTCGGCCCCGGTGACGTCGGAACGGTCACCCTGGCAGTTCCGGCCGGTGGTGGGCGGGCGGAACTCTCGCCCGGTGACGACTTCCCGACTGACGACACAGCCTTCGTCGCCGCGCCCGAGAATCCGACCGTCGACGTGCTGGTGTTGACCAACGACCGCAACCAGTTTCTGACAACCGCGCTGGACGTCTCCGACCAGGTCGAGGTGAGCGTCGAGAGCCCCCCGACGACGATCGAAGCGGGATACGACGTCATCGTCTACAGCAACCTCGATCCCGACTCGCTCCTGCCCGGTAACGTCGAGAGCGGGCGGGACGTTCTGGCCGAGGGCGGCGGCGTCGCGATCCAGGCCCAGTCCGAGTTCCCGAGCCAGTACGGCGACCTGTTGCTCATCGACCCGACTGGCGTCGATCCGTCCCCGACGGTACGGGACACAGAAGAGACCGAGATTACCCGGGGGATCGACTTCCAGCCGCCCGACGAGGCCATCACGGGGCAGTTGCAGTCGGGGCGGGCGCTCGTCGAGTTGCGCGACGGCTCGCCACTGGTAGCAACCGACGAACGTGACGACGGCCGGGTGATGTACTACGGGTACATCGAGGATCAGTCGAGCTTCAAGTACAACTACCAGTACCCGGTGTTCTGGAAGCGGGCGGCCTTCCACCTGGCCGGCCGCCAGCCGCTGCCGGCGCTGAACCACGAGACTGGTGACACGGTCCGGTTCGGGGTGGACACCGTGGAGGGGCCGTCCGGGCCGATCAGCGGTCGGACTGCCGATCTTGGGGCGGCAGGATTCTACACGACGGGGAATGCCAGACACAGCGCCTCGCTGCTCGACGAGGCCGAATCGTCCGTCGGCGTCGAACCACTGACGGAACGGTCGGACGCGGTCGGGGAGACGACCCGCGAGGAGACGCGAACGGTCCCGCGGCCGCTCACCGAGTTCTTCGCTATCGCGGTGATCGGCGCGGCGCTGCTCGAAATCGGCTACCTCCGCCGGCGGGGTGACCTCTGATGGTCTCGTACGGCCTGACCGACGCGCTCACGGTCGGCGTCGAGAGCCTCTGGCCGCTCGCGGCGCTACCTGTGGCGGTCGGCATCCTCGCCTATCTGGTCCTCCGCGGGGGCGGCGAGCGGTCGGCCTCCCGGCGGAGCCGGCGGCTCCTGTTCGCGAGTCGTATGCTTCTCGTCGCCCTGCTCGTCCTCGGAGCGATGGGGCCGTACACGGTCCAGACCCGCGAGACGCCCGGGGAACCGCGCGTGACGATGCTCGTAGACGAATCCGACAGCATGGCGGTCGCACCGAACGTCACCGAGGACCTGATCGCGGACGTCGAGTCGACCGGCGTCCCCGTCACCACGGCAACGATCGGGAGCGGGACCGACTCCCGTATCGGTGACGGCGTCGCAGCGAACCTCCGGGAGAACGGGACGGTCGTCGCCGTCTCGGACGGGCAGGTCACCGAGGGACAGAGTCTCAGAGCTGTCGCCGAGACCGCCCGGTCACTCAACGCGACGGTCAGCGCGGTCGAGATTCCCCCCGAGCGGACGGAGCGTGCCGTCGCCATCGACGGCCCCGCCACCGCGAGTGTCGGCCTGACAACGGAGTTCACCGTCTCGCTTTCGGGCGTCGAGATCGACGGCTCGGTCCCGGTCGAGGTGACGATCGACGACGAGACGGTCGAGACCGGGACGCTCAACGAGAGCGGGGCGCTCTCGGTCACACACACCTTCGAAGAGCGGGGGACACACCGCGTCACGGCGACGCTCGACGGCGCGGACGTCTACGACCGCAACGACGCCTTCTACCACAGCGTCCGCGTCGTCGACAAGCCCGAGGTGCTCTACGTCGCCGGCGGCGACTACCCGCTCCGGGGGTATCTCTCCTCGCTGTACAACGTGACGACCGCCTCGTCCGTCCCCGACGACCTCGACGACTATGCGGCGGTCGTCACCCAGGACAGGCCGGCGCCACAGCTGGGCAACGTCAGCGCCCTCCAGCAGTACGTCATCGGCGGCGGCGGGCTGGTCGTCGCCGGCGGCGAGAACGCATACGAGAACGGCGGCTACGCGGAGTCGTCGCTCGGATCACTGTTACCCGTCCGCGTCGGCAACGCCACCGGCGGGACGACGAACATCGTGATGGTGATCGACATCTCCCAGAGCACCAGGGAGGACCTCTCGACACAGAAGGCCATCGCACTCGATGCCCTCGACCAGCTCGGGGACCAGAACCGGGTCGGCGTCATCGCGTTCGACGGTCAGGCCTACCGCATCTCGGACATCCGCGAGCTGAGCGACAGCCGCGAGGCGATCGCCGACCGGGTCCGGCGGCTCGAATCCGGCCGTGGGACCGACGTCGCGAACGCCCTCCTGGGCGCCGACCAGATGCTGGGCGACAGGCAGGGGACGATCATCCTGCTCAGCGACGGCTGGGTCAGCAACAACGACCGGCCGGTCGTCGTGGCCAACCAGCTCGGCCGGGAGGGACGGCGGATTCTCGCGGTCGGCGCGGCCGAACGGGTGAACGAACCGGTGATGACCCGGATCGCCGAGGCGGCGGGCGGGTCGTACTTCGCGGCCGACGAGCGAAGCCGGCTCCAGTTGCTCTTTGGCGGGGCCTCGCGCCAGTTCGAGGGTGACAGTCTGACGGTCGTCACTCCGGACACGTTTATTACGTCCGGCGTCGAGCTTACGTCCAACCCGGGTCAGGCGAACGAGGTGGCTGTCAAGGGCGGCGCCGACTTCCAGATCGCGACCGCGGACGGGACGCCGGCGATAACCTCCTGGCGGTTCGGCCTCGGCCGCGTGGTCTCGATCACTAGCTACGCCGACGACGGGAGCCTTGGCGGCCTGCTCTCCGAGCCGGACTCGCTTTCGGTCACGAAGTCGGTCAACTACGCTATCGGTGACCCGGCGCGGTCCCGTACGGGCGTGACGAACATCGGCGAGGCCCGCGTCGGCCAGCCGGCGTCGCTCACCTACCGCGGGCAGGAGCGTCCGACGGCCCCGAACGTGACCTTCCGGCAGGTCACCGAGGAGACCTACCGCGGCGAGTTCACGCCGGACCGGGCGGGGTACGGGGAGATACTCGACGCGACCTACGCGGCGAACTACCCTCGCGAGTACGGCCAGTTCGGCCGGAATCCGGCGCTGACGGCGCTGGTCGACGCGACCGGCGGTCGGACGTTCGAGCCAGACGAGGGCGAGGATATCGCCCGTCTCGCCCGCCAGCAGGCCACACAGATACGGACTGTGCGGGACGCGTGGGGGTGGGTGGCCCTGCTGGGTGCGCTCGCGCTGTTCGCGGCCGAGGTGATCGTCCGGCGGGTTCAAGTGTATCGGGGGCGGACTTCGATGGAGAGTGGTCTCCGATGAGCGCACTGGGAAGCAGCATCAACCTGGGTCTCGTCGCGCTGTTCGTGCTGGCTATCGTCGGGACGGCCGGCGCGACGGTGCTCTACCAGGACTCGGCCGAAGAGATACGTGAACAGAACGACGCCCTCCAGTCGGAAAACGAGGAGCTGAGCGAGCGTCTCGACGAAACCGAAACGCAACTCGTCGAAGCACGAAACCGCATCCAGGAACTCGAAGACCGGCTGTCTACCCGGACCGAAGACGTCGACCAGGTTGCGACGGAACTCAACCAGACAGAGGGGAAACTCGACGCGACCGAGACGCAACTCGCAGAGACGCGCCAGCAACTCGCCGAGGCACGCAACCAGGTGGACGAACTCGAGCGGGTGCGTAACAATCTCGAGTCGCGGGTCAACAG
>JAZKRS010000104.1:0-6223 GCA_036626435.1 Haloarculaceae archaeon
AGGTAGATCGCTTCCACGGCACGAGTTCATCACCGAGGAATGTTCATAAATTAGACAGAATTCTTGAAGGTCAGCGAAGATTTTCTTACCGATTCGATAATATTAACACGCCAAAGCGGGAACTGTCCGATGATGAATGGGTCCGACCAAAACTGGTGGCCGAATCAGTTGAATTTGCAGATCCTCGATCAGAACGCTCGTCCGGTCAATCCGCTGGGCGAGGAGTTCGACTATGCCGAGGAGTTCAAGACACTCGATCTCGAAGCCGTGAAAGCTGATATCGAAGAGGTGATGACGACGTCACAGGAGTGGTGGCCGGCTGACTACGGCCACTACGGGCCACTCCTCATTCGGATGGCGTGGCACAGCGCCGGCACGTACCGTACCAGCGATGGCCGCGGCGGTGCGTCCGGCGGCAGACAGCGCTTTGCCCCCCTCAACAGTTGGCCAGACAACGCGAACCTCGACAAGGCGCGCCGGCTTCTCTGGCCGGTCAAGCAGAAGTACGGCCGCAAACTCTCCTGGGCCGATCTGCTGGTCTTGGCCGGGAACGTCGCCATGGAGTCGATGGGATTCGAGACGTTCGGCTTCGCCGGCGGGCGCGAGGATGACTTCGAGCCCGACGAGTCCGTCGACTGGGGGCCCGAAGACGAGATGGAAGCATCCGAGCGCTTCGACGACGATGGGGAACTCGAAGACCCGCTCGGCGCAACCGTGATGGGGCTCATCTACGTGAATCCCGAGGGGCCGGACGGCGAGCCGGACCTCGACGGCTCGGCGGAGAACATTCGAGAGTCGTTCAGCCGGATGGCGATGAACGACGAGGAAACGGTCGCGCTCATCGCCGGCGGACACACGTTCGGGAAAGTCCACGGTGCCGCCTCCAGTGAGAACCTCGGCCCCGAGCCCGAAGCAGCCCCAATCGAGGAGCAGGGTCTCGGCTGGAAGAACGAGTACGGATCTGGCAAAGGGCCCGACACGATCACCAGTGGTATCGAGGGCCCCTGGACTGAAGCGCCGATCCAGTGGGATATGGGCTACCTCGACAACCTGCTCGAGTACGAGTGGGAACCCCACAAGGGCCCCGGCGGTGCCTGGCAGTGGCGTCCAGTGGGCGAGGAACTACAGGACACTGTGCCGGACGCCCACGATCCGTCGAAGAAGCGCACCCCGATGATGCTGACGACGGACATTGCCCTGAAGGACGATCCGGACTATCGGGAGGTTGTAGAACATTTCCAGGAGAACCCGAAGGAGTTCCAGGAAGCCTTTGCAAAAGCCTGGTACAAGCTGATCCACCGCGACATGGGTCCCCCGTCTCGGTTCCTCGGTCCGGAGGTCCCCGACGAGGAGATGCTGTGGCAGGACCCTCTCCCCGACGCCGACTACGATCCGGTCGGGGACGAAGAGATCGCCGAACTCAAGGAGACGATTCTCGATTCGGAACTATCCGTCTCCCAGCTGGTCAAGACCGCCTGGGCGGCGGCGTCGACGTACCGCGACAGCGACAAGCGCGGCGGCGCAAACGGGGCTCGCATCCGCCTCGAACCCCAGAAGAGCTGGGAGATAAACGAGCCAAGCCAGCTCGCGACGGTGCTTTCGACCTACGAAGACATCCAGGACGAATTCAACAGCTCGCAGTCCGACGGGAAGCGGGTCTCCCTCGCCGACCTCATCGTTCTGGGCGGCTGTGCGGCCGTCGAGCAAGCCGCGGCGGATGCCGGATATGACGTGGCGGTTCCGTTCGAACCGGGACGCGTGGACGCCTTGCCGGACCAGACCGACGTCGAGTCCTTCGAGGCGCTCAAACCGAACGCGGACGGGTTCCGTAACTACCTCAGTGACGAGGCTGACCGCCCGGCGGAGGAGTTGCTGGTGGACAAGTCGGAACTGCTGAACCTGACGGCCGCCGAAATGACGGTCCTGGTCGGCGGTCTGCGCACGCTGGATGCGAACTACCAGGGATCCGACCTCGGCGTCTTCACCGACCAGCCAGGGATGCTGACCAACGACTTCTTCGTGAACCTGCTCGGCATGGACTACGAGTGGGAGCCGGTCTCGGAAGACGAGAAGGTCTTCGAGGTGCGCGACCGTGAAACGGGTGACGTCGAATGGAAGGGGTCCCGCGTTGACCTCATCTTCGGTTCGAACTCCCGGCTTCGCGCCATCGCGGAAGTCTACGGAGCCGACGACGGTGAGGAGAAATTCGTGCGTGACTTCGTCGACGCGTGGGCCAAAGTGATGAGTCTCGATCGATTCGACCTCGAGTGATCCCGGTTGCAAGTCTCCAGGGATCAGGTGCCCGGCGTTGGCGAGGAAGATCCGGAGGAACTGTCTGCCGAAAGTCTGTTTGACCCCGCAGCAACGGCCCGTATCGTCGCGCTCTGGGTCATCACTCCGACGATATCAGTCCTTGGGAGCCTACCTCCTGTTTTCATTCCTCGCCTAGCACTACTTCTGGGGTTTATTGGGATTTCAGCCGGCAGATTACAGTATATTTATCCGTATTTACCGTAAAATACTCGCTATGCCCCCGGACGGATACAACAGTTTGACCGTCTCTGACGAAGTGATCGAGCAACTCGCTCTCGTGATGGCCGAATACGACTGTGACAGTCTGGCCGACGCGGTTGAGACCGCGTCAGCCATCGCTCTTGAGCGTGATGAAACGGAGTTAGCGCAGATTCTTGCCGATCAGCTGGCAAGTTGACGAGTCGTGAGCTGCGTCGGTTGGTCAATATCAATCAGAACTTACTGTAATTATGGCTTATTTTACTGTAAAAGTCCGCTATTGAGTCGATTAAACCCCAGAAGTAGTGCTGGGCGCTACGTGCTATTTACTTCTCTATACCGGTCTGTGGGGTTCATATACACAGTTTTTACGCCACCACCGCACGAGGCGGTATGGCGCCACCCGAGAGAGTCCAGATCGATTTCGTCTGCGTCCACAACGCTGGGCGGAGTCAGATGGCGGCCGCGTTCGCCGAGCGCGAAGCAACAGAGCGCGGCCTCGAAGACGCAGTCGAGATCCACTCCAGCGGGACGGACCCGGCCGACCACGTCCACGAGGAAGTCGTCGAGGCGATGGAGGAGGTCGGATTCGACATGTCCGATCGGTCACCGACGTGGGTCGTCCTCGACGACCTGAAGGACAGCCACTACCTGGTTACTATGGGCTGTTCGATCACGGAGATCAACCCCGCACAGTACGGCGTCGAATCCCGGGCCTGGGACCTCGTCAACCCCGACGGGAAGGACATGGAGACGGTCAGGGAGGTGCGTGACAAGATCGAGCAACGCGTCGAGAACCTGTTCGACGAGATCGAGCGTACGGCCGCCGAGGACGCCGGCGACGAGACCCAGTCCGTCGCGGATCGGGTCAGCAGTGTCGTCAGGGGCGCGCTTCCCTTTTCGTCGTCGAAATAACCGCGCTCGCCCGTCGTCTGCCGCGCCAATTATGTGATTGGCGACACTGCCAGAGGACACATGCCACGTGATTCCTTCCAGACCGAACTGGACGCGCTCCGGGAGGCCGTCATCGATCTCGGCGAGACGGTCACCGACCGGCTCCGGACGGCCGTCGCGGCCCTCGAAGCGGGTGACAGCGAGAACGCACGGTTCGTGCTGGAGGGTGACCACGAGATCAACGAGCGCTACCTGGAACTGGAAGCCGACTGCATCGAACTGTTCACCCTCCAGCAGCCGGTCGCGAGCGACCTCAGGTTCGTCGCGGCGTCGTTCAAGATACTCACCGACATCGAACGGGTCGGCGACCTCGCGATGAACCTCGGCGGCTACGTCGTCGACATGAACCAGGAACTCGTCCCACGGGCGGACCTCGCGAACATCGGCGGGCTCGTCGCCGACCAGATCGAGGCTGCACTGGATGCGTACGCGTCCTCGGACGCGGCGGCGTGTCACACCGTCGCCGACCGCGACGACGAAATCGACGGACTCTGTGGACGCGCCGCGGAGGGGCTCCTGCGCGATCTGGTCGACCGGGCTACTGAGGAGACGGATCTGGGGGCGCTGATGGAAGAGGCGTTCCGGTTCCTGCTGACGATCCGCGACCTCGAACGGGCCGGCGACCACGCCGTCAACATCGCCGCCCGCTCCCTCTATATGATCGAAAGCGACGACACGCTGCTCTACTGACGGATTCCAGGGGCATACACCTGACAGTAGACTTGTCAAAGGGGATACTGTCGGGGCGGTTCGGGCCGCTCCCCGACACGCGAGCCATTCTCGGTTCCCTGGAATTCGACCAGTAAATATAATCCGGGGGATTGTAGGCTGAACAAAACAGCCATGTCAGGACACACGAAATCAGACGGGGAACGCGTGAGACACGACCTGTGCGTCGTGTTCGAGATCGAGGTGCCCCCAGGGGGGCACTGTCCCATGGGTGAATTCAGCGGCGACATCGAAGAGGTCAGACAGCAACTCGTCAACGGGGAGTGTCATACGGATACGAAGGTCTCCACAGACGAGTGCGTGTGTGCGCCGGAGCAAGAGTGTACGGAGGTCGTCCACGAGACGAGGCCCATCGGGGCCACGTGTCCGTGTGCGGTCTTCGGGGAGTTCAACTGTGTTCCGAGACTGCTTGACGCGACCGGCGAGTGTATTCACGTCGAGACGTACTTGCCGGACCGCGACCGCCTCGGCAATCTGGTCAGCGCTCTCAGAGAGGTCACCAACGGACTCCGCCTTCGGCAACTGAAGCGGATCGACACAGCCCAGGTCGAACGGAACAGGAACACCGCCACGCTGGATCTCTTCGACGTGACAGAAAAACAGCGGGAGGCCGTCACGAAGGCCGTCACGGCCGGCTACTACTCGAGACCGCGTGAGACGTCGCTCGAGGAACTCGCCGACGACCACGACATCTCGCGTTCCGCGCTCTCCCAGCGGCTGAACGCCGTCGAGTCCAAGCTCGCTACTGCCGCGTTCAGACAGGCGAGCATCGAGGGGTGATATGGCACGCCTGGTCGAACACGACGCGACAGGGCCGCGCAAGCTCGACGAATCGGACATCGACCCCGAGAAGGGGGACATCGCAATCTGCCAGTGCGGGCTGTCCGGGCAGTTCCCGTTCTGTGACGGGACACACAGGGAAACTGAATCGGAGGCCGACGACGCGTGTTACCGGTACGTCGACGACGGGGACGGGCTGATTCGTCGCGAGGTCGACAGCGTCGTGTACGTCGACGGCTGTCAGGAAAGTGGCCGAGACGAAGACGGGTCCGGGTGAGGAAAAGGACTATTCTTGGCCAGGAACATACTCGACTATGGCAGAGACAGACGACTCCGATGAACTACCGTCCGCGGCAGGCGATCTGGCAGCGGAGTTCCCCGACGTGTGGGCACAGTACGCCGACCTTGGCGAAGCCTGCTCGGAGGCGGGCCCGATCGACGACGAGACGAAACGCCTCGTGAAGCTCGCACTGGCCGTCGGCTCCCAGTCGGAGGGAGCGGTCCACTCCCACGTACGCCGGGCCCTCGAGGAGGGTGTCGACCCGGAGACGCTACGCCACGTCGCGGTTCTCTCGATCCCGACGATCGGCTTCCCGAAGGCGGTGGCTGCGCTGACCTGGATCGAAGATTTAACCGAGGGCTGACGGTCGCACGTGACGGCAGGGGAAACTGACCTCCCCAACGAAATCGCTCAGGGGCTTGTAGCCGTCAGTATAAGTACTGGCGGGTAGACATCTCCGATATGCCAGTTGTTGCCGCAGTCGATCAGTCGGAGCGTGGCCAGTCCGTCATCAAACAGGCAACGCAACTCGCCGACGACGCTGGCGTCAGCCTGCACGTGGTCCACGTCGGCAGCGTCGGCGTCCCGAGTCCGGAAGGGGGATACGACGCGGACACCGAGGAGGATATCGCCAGACAGGAGGCGGTTCAGATAGCTCGAACCGCTGTGAACGATGCGGGTGACGTCGGGGAGCCCGAGACCGTCGGGCTGGTGGGGGACCCGGCAAAGGAGATCCTCGAGTACAGCACGGCACAGGATGCCGAGTACATCGTCGTGAGCGCGCGCAAACGGTCGCCGCTGGGCCAGGCCGTGTTCGGCAGCGTCACCCAGTCGCTGCTCCTGAACGCTGCCCGGCCCGTCGTCGCGGTTCCACACGTCACCGATTGAGTATCATACTGACGGCTATACCGTCGTGAGCATCGTCGACCCCACGGGAGGTCGACATCGATCACGGGCGTATAGCCGTTA
>JAZKRS010000105.1:0-5409 GCA_036626435.1 Haloarculaceae archaeon
GTACCAGAAGCGATGGCCCGCTATCACATCGAGACCTATGGGTGCACCTCCAACAGGGGCGAGACGCAGCAGATCGAGCAGACCCTGCGGGAAGGCGGCCACCGTCCCGCGTCGACCCCCGAGGAGGCGGATGTGGCGATCCTCAACACCTGCACGGTCGTCGAGAAGACCGAGCGCAACATGCTCCGGCGGGCCAAGGAACTCGACGAGGAAACCCCGGCTGACCTGATCGTCACCGGCTGTATGGCCCTCGCACAGGGAGAGCAGTTCGAAGAAGCCGACGTCGACGCGGAGATCCTCCACTGGGACGAGGTGCCCGAGCACGTCCTCAACGGGGAGTGCCCGACGATCACGCCCGATACCGATCCCGTCCTCACCGACGCCACAGGAATCCTCCCGATCGCCCGCGGTTGCATGAGTGACTGCTCGTACTGCATCACCAAGCAAGCCACCGGTCGGATCGATTCACCGACGGTCGAGGAGAACGTCCAGAAGGCCCGGGCACTGGTCCACGGCGGCGCAAAGGAGATCCGGATCACCGGCCAGGACACCGGCGTCTACGGCTGGGACATAAACCAGGGCAAGAGCCTCCTGCCCGAACTCCTCGACCGGATCTGCACCGGGATTGACGGCGACTTTCGCGTCCGACTGGGGATGGCCAACCCGGGCGGCGTTCACGGAATCGCCGCGGAACTCGCGGCGGTCTTCGCCGAGCACGATCAGATCTACAACTTCCTGCACGCGCCCGTCCAGAGCGGTAGCGACGAAGTGCTCGCGGACATGCGCCGCCAGCACCAGGTCGAACAGTTCCGCGAAATCGTCGCGGCCTTCGACGAATACCTGGACTACTGGACGCTCTCGACGGACTTCATCGTCGGGTTTCCGACCGAGGAGCCCGAAGACCACGAAGCGAGCATGGACCTCATCCGCGAGATACGGCCGGAGAAGATCAACGTCACGCGCTTCTCGAAACGTCCCGGCACCGACGCCGCCGAAATGAAAGGCCTAGGTGGCACCCGCAAGAAGGAGCGCTCGAAGGCGATGACTGACCTGAAGATGGAAGTCGTCGGCGACGCCTACGAGGCGATGGTCGGTACCGAGCGAACAGTGTTGCTAACCGAGGACGGGACCGACGACTCGCTGGTCGGCTACGACGAGGCCCACCGGCAGGTCGCACTGCCGCAGGCCCAACTGCAGGGGCTAAAAGTCGGAGACTTCGTCGAGGTCGAGATCACCGGCCACAACACCGTTTACGCGATGGGCGAACCCATCTCGCCCCCGAACGAAGTCGCGCCCACGGCGGGCGAGTGAACCGCTCGTCGGAGTCTCATCCGTCGGCGTCTTCGACGACCTCGATCCGGACCTCGCTGCCGTCGAGGCCGACGCGCTGGAACTGCGTCCGGACGTGGTCTTTCGCGGCTGCCAGTGCCTGCTCTCGGGTCTCGAACCCGCGGGGGCTCGGCGACTCGAAGGCGACGTTGATCTCACGATCACCGACCTGCTGTACCTGCCCCCCGCTCGCGACCTCGTAAAAGGAATCACAGACCCACACGTACGGCGCTCCCTCGTCGGGCGCACCCTCGAACGACGGAGGGTCGTCGCCGGGTTCGTACAGCGCCCCTGTCAGGGCCGTTCCGCCGGCTTCCCCACGGACGAGTAACATACCAGGTAGTACGTGATCGGGTGCAAAAAGCTCGCCGAAGAGGATCACAGTGGTGCGGCGCGCAAGCCAGCGGCTTCAGTCGTTGGTCGCTGACTCGAGCCTGAGCTGTGCGAGCACAGGGAAGTGATCCGAGGGGTAGCGATCCTCGGCGTACAGATCCGTGCAGACGCCGTGCTGGCGGACCCCGATATCGTCGGTGACGAAGACGTGGTCGATCTTCCGATTGGGCACGAGATGCTCGAAATCCGTCACCGACGTCTCCGGGCCGTGATGGCCGTGTTCGGATATCTCCGCGGCGTTGAATATCGTGCGGTCGCCTACCTCGGGATCGACGATCGTCTCGTGTGGCTGCTCACCGGCGACGCAGTTGAAGTCGCCCGTCACGATCACCGGCTCGTCGTCGGTGATGGCATCGATGCGTTCACGCAGGAGGTGTGCGCTCCGGCGACGCGCCTTCGGACCATCGTGAGAGAAGTGGGTGTTGGCGTGGACCAGAACCGTATCAGAGCGGCGGTCCCGGAGCCGCGCCCAGGTAACGATCCGCGGGTGGCGGGCGTCCCAGCCGAGGCTGCCGGGCTCTTCTGGCGTCTCCGAGAGCCAGAACGTGTCTGTTTCCTCCAGGGCGAAGCGCTTCTCGTCGAATCCGATCGGCGAGTATTCGCCTTCTCCCTCGCCGTCGACGCGGGAGCGGCCGACCCACTGGTAGTCCGGGAGGTGACGCCTGAGGTATTCGAACTGGTTCGCCAGCGGCTCCTGTAACCCCAGCAGCGCCGGTTCGCGAAAGCGGATCGTGTCCGCGACCGCCTCACGGCGGTACTCCCAGCGGTGTTCGCCGTCGTCGGAGTTGTCGTACCGGATATTGTACGTCATGACGCGGAACCACGCGGTCATCACTTCCCTCTTTGTGGGCCTCCGTGGTGTCTGTTTGGGATTTCGAACGATGGGACGAAATACTTAATCGCGGCCCCCATTGGCACTGGTATGTCCGATCTCGGGGATTTCACTGAATTCGACGGCGATGACGACGCGTCGGCCGACGACGAGTCGACCGACGAAGCCGCGGCACTCGACGACACCAGAAACCAGACCGACGACTTCCAGGAGGTCGACGTCGACCCTGTCAGCGCCGAGCACGGCCTCGGCGTCCTCTCGGCCGCGGAGGGGCTGACGATCAGCGAAGACGAAGACGACACCCGCCTGCGGGCGTACGTCACCGTCAACAACCGCTCGGCCGTCCGGATCGGCAAGTACCTGCTCGTTCCGTATCCGGACGGGGAACGGCTGTTCTGTCGGATCACCGCCCTGGAGTACGCTCCGGAGTTCCGCGCGGACGACGCGACGGAGATCCACGCCCAGCGCGCGATGCGCTCCCGAGAGATCGACGAACAGGACTTCAAGTTCATGGCCACGCTGGAGCCGGTGGCAGTGCTCTATTCGGAGGACGGCGATCTCAAGCGCCGGATGACCGACCGCGTCCCCAAGCCCGAGACCGTCGTCCGACAGGCCGACGATCCGGGCGAAATAAAGACCGGCCTGAAGATCCCCGAAGACGGCGTCTTCCTCGGCCACCTCTCCGTCGGGGGCGAACGCGTCGAGACGGCGGCCCAGCCCCCGACGATCGACTATCGATTGAAGGACGACTACGCCGACGGCGATCCACTCGTGTTCCGGCACACGCTCGTCGCCGGCGGGACTGGTTCGGGGAAGACCCACGGCGCGAAGAACGTCCTCCGCCAGTATCTCGACGACGACCGTGCCTATCCAGTCGAGTCCGGGAGCGACCGGACGGTCTCGCCCGCGCTCGTGGTCTTCGACCCCCAGGACGAGTACTCTCAGATGCACGACGACGGTGACCTCCCCGAGGACTTCAAGCGACGCTGTGAACGGCAGGGCGTCGCGTACGGCGGTCACGACGATACCGTCGCCTTCGTCCCTGAAGTCGAGGGTGCGAGTTACGCCGCCGACCACCACCGCGCCGAGCAGGTTCCCTTCACCATCCCCTTTTCGATGGTTTACGACAACCCCTGGCTGATCGCGTCCAGTGGGCTCAACGACAACCAGTACGGCGCGCTAGTGAACGTCCTGCTGCCCCGTTTCAAACAGGAATACGGCCGGGACGGGACCTACGAGCAGTTCACGACCTTCCTCGACGACCCCGCCCTCCGCGAGGAACTCGACGAGTCGGGGAAGGTCCACGAGGCGACCTTCGATGCCGTCCGACGGCGCGCATTTGGGTTCGGCGGCGTCTTCGATCAGGACGCACGCCCGATCACCGATCTCGTCCACGAGTTCGTCCGCCCCGGCGGGCTGACGGTCGTCCCGACCTACCACATCAACGACTCCCGCGCGACCGAGACGGTCGTACTCGCGCTCGCGTCGCTGCTGGTCGACGAGAAACTCTCGAACGACCCCGCCTTCGACCGGATCGAGGAGACGCCTCTGATCCTGGGGATGGACGAGGCCCACAACTTCCTCACCGACGCCGACACCGTCCAGGCCCGGAAGGTCATCGGGAAGTTCACTGACGCCGCAAAGCAGGGGCGCAAAGAGCGGCTGGGGCTGTTCCTGATCACGCAGGACCCTCAGGACATCGCCGACCCCGTCTTCAAGCAGATCAATACGACGGTCGTTCTCAACCTCGGCGACGAGGACGCCATCTCCGCGGTGAACATCCCTTCGAATCTCGAATCCAAGGTGCCGTACATGGAGAAGGGTCAGATGGTCGTCTACTCGCCGGACAACTCCGAGCCCGTCGAGTTGAAGGGTCTCGCGACCTGCGTGACCAAGCACGGGCGCTGACAGGAAAACGAAACGCCTTCTTGTGGCAGTGTCCGAGTAGGAGTCATGAGCGTCATTCGGGTCGCGTGGGGCCACGCCACGGCACCGACGGAGCTGTCGTCCTACGACGCCGCTCTGGCGGAGGCGAACGTCCACAACTACAATCTGATCTCTCTGTCGTCGGTCATCCCTGCCGAACCGCCGGTCGAACGGGTCGGTACCGCGCCGGATCTCGGGCCTACCGGCGAGGGGCTAGCGGTCGTCCAGAGTTACGAGACCGTCGGCCCGGACAGTGAAGTCCCGGCCGTCGCAGGCCTGGGGTGGCTCCGTAGTGAGTCCGGCCGCGGGATCTTCTACGAGGTGTCCGGGACCGATACCGAAGGTGTCGAGCGGGCGATCCGCGACGGGCTGACCGCGGGTCGAAACCTCCGGGACTGGGAGTTCGAGGACGATCCGGATGTCCAGATCGAGACGGCTGATCCAGACCCCCACGAGTACGCGACAGCCGTCGTCGTGGCTGCGTACGGCCGAAGCGATCCCTTGCTGTGAGCCGACGCGTACCTCGACCAGCGGCTTTTTAACGCTGCCTCGCCTACCCAGGTACCAATTCATGTACGGAAATCTGCCGGGCGGCGCCGACGTCGGATCGGACGAACCGCCGCTGTCAGCCGACCAGCGTCGGGCCCTCCGCAAGGACCTGGCCAGCGTCGCCTCGCGAACGCGTGACTTTCTCCCTGGCGACTTCATCGTCGGTTCGGAGCTCCGGACCGGAACCAGCGGTCTTGAAGCGACCATCGCCGTCCAACCGCCCATCGGGTCGGTCGTCAGCGCCGGCTACGCGCCCGAAGGCGGCGAGGACGTCTCGATCGACGACGAGGAACGCGAGGACCTCGCGATGGGGCTGGCCGCAAGCGCCGCGCTACAGGTGAAGCGGGCCATCCCCGACGACGAAACACCCGCGGCGCAGT
>JAZKRS010000106.1:0-5261 GCA_036626435.1 Haloarculaceae archaeon
TGAGCGTTGTCGTCTACCCGTCTTCGGGGTCGCTGTGGCCGCCGCCACCGGGCGTCTCGATCCGGACGACTGTTCCTGCAGGAACCTCTCGGGTCGTCTTCGCCCCGACCGGTTCCCCGTCTATCCAGTTACGCCCGGGCTGGCCGTCCTCACCGCCAGCCAGCCCGCGGGGGGAGTGTCGCCGTCGTTCGGTCAGCAACGAGACGGTCGCGTCGGTCTCGGTCCGGACCGTCCGGATCAATCCGTCTCCCCCGCGGTGCCGTCCGGCTCCGCCGCTTCCTGCCCGGATCGCGTAGGTCTCCACGCGGAGCGGATAGGCCGTTTCGAGGGTCTCGACGGGCGTGTTCAGCGTGTTGGTCATCCCGACCTGCACCCCGGAGAGACCGTCCCCGTCCGGGCGCGCACCGGCCCCGCCGCCGATGGTTTCGTAATAAGCGAAGTCGGCGGTTCCGATCACGAGATTGTTCATCGTCCCTTGGCCGCCCGCAGGGACGCGATCCGGGGCAGCCTCGGCGAGCGCCGCCAAGACGACGTCGGTGACGCGCTGGCTGGTCTCGACGTTGCCGCCCACGACCGCCGCCGGGGGCTCAGGATTCAACAGCGACCCCACGGGTGCGGTGACGCTCACCGGGTCGTAACAGCCCTGATTGGGGGGCACGTCCGGGTCGGTGACCGTGCGCAGGACGTAGTAGACCGCGCTCTTGGCGACCGACAGTGGCGCGTTGATGTTACCGTCGACCTGCGGGGCAGTCCCCGTGAAGTCTACCGACAGGGACGCCCCGTCGACCTCGACCGTCACCTCGATCGGAATGTCCGCGTCTGTCACGCCGTCACCCTCCATGACGTCGCTGGCCTCGTAGGTGCCGTCCGGCAGGTCCTCGATCTCGGCTTCGACCCGCCGCCGCGAGTACTCCATCACGGCGTCGAACGCCATCAGGAGGCGATTACCATGGTCCTCGAGCAACTCGCCGACCCGCTCGGCCCCGCGCTCGTTGGCTGCCAACTGGGCCTGCAGGTCGGCCCGCCGCTCGGCCGGCGCGCGGACGTTCGCCACCAGGATCGACATCGTGTCCTCGACGATCGACCCTTCCGAAACGAGTCGTACCGGCGGCAGACGGAGCCCCTCTTGCTGGATCTCACGGGCTCCGGCCGGCATGCTCCCGGGGGTCATCCCGCCGACGTCTGCGTGGTGGGCCCGCGAGACTGCGTAGCCCAGGATCTCACCGGCAGGTTCCTGCGGTGTCCTACTGCTCGATTGATCCGGGACGCGGGGCGTCTCGCTAATCGGCGAGACGAGCGTCACGTCCGGAAGGTGCGTCCCGCCCTCGAAAGGGTCGTTGAGGACGAACACGTCCCCCGGCTGTGGATCCCGTTCCAATACCGTCGAGACGGCATCGGGCATTGCCCCGAGGTGGACGGGGATGTGCTCGGCCTGGGCGACCAGCCGACCCTCGGCGTCGAACAGCGCCGTCGAGCAGTCCCGACGCTCGGTGATGTTGGGGGAGTAGGCACCCCGTACCAGGACCTCGCCCATCTCCTCGGCGACGCTCTCAAGCTGGGTGCGCAGGATCTCCAGTTCGACGGCGTCCAGTTCAGTCATCGGTCGCCTCCAGCTGCGCTGTCGGCCGCGAGGTGCAGCGTCCCGCGGTCGTCGATCGTCGCCGTCCAGCCCGGTGGCAGGACGACCGTGCTCTCACCGCCCTCGAAGACCGCCGGCCCAGCTACTGTCTCCTCTTTGTCCAGGTTCGCTGGGTCGTGGATCGGTATCTCCCGAAGTTCCTCCCCGAAGACCGCTTCTCGCCGATCCAGTAGCGACTCGTCGCCGGGATCGTGGCTCACCGGCGGTACTTCTCCCGGTGTCCTCGCGGTCGCTTTGAGAGTCAGGAGTTCGATCGGTTCGTCGTCGAGACGATACCCGCGTTCGCGCTCGTGGACGCGCCGGAAGCGCTCGGTCACGACTCCCGGATCGAACGGTTCGGGAACTTCGACGTCGAGTTCGAAGCGCTGGCCGGCGTATCGACACGCGGCCGTTCGGGAGACCGTCGTCGCGTCCGGCTCGGCGCTGTCGGACAGGACTGCTTCGGCGAGGTCGTCGTAGATTCCCTCGATCCGTTCGATGTCGGCCGCCTCCAGCAGCGTGCGGTGGGTCCGAACGGCGTCGTGGACCTCGTCGGCCGCGAGCAGTCCGACTGCCGAGCGGACGCCACTGGCCCGCGGGACCAGGACTGTTTCGATCCCCAGCCGGTCGGAAAGGGCCGCGGCGTGCATCGGCCCGGCCCCGCCGAACGCGACGAGCGCGAACTCCCGTGGGTCGTGGCCCCGCTCGACGGTGACCGTCCGGATCGCGCGAGTCATCGCGGCGTTGGCGACACGGTAGACGCCCCGGGCAGCCTCGAGAGCGTTCTCGAGTCCGGCCTCCCCGGCGAGTTCCGACAGCACGTCCTCGGCGGCCTCGGCGTCCAGCGAGAGCGATTCCCCGAGGACGGTGTCGGCGTCCAGATAACCCAGGAGGAGGTTCGCGTCGGTCACGGTCGGTTCGGTCCCACCCTTGCCGTAGCAGGCGGGGCCTGGATCCGCTCCGGCTGAGCGGGGTCCGACCCGGAGCGCGCCGCCCTCGTCGACCCAGGCGATCGAGCCGCCGCCCGCGCCGACGGTGTGGACATCGATCATCGGCACCCGGACCGGATGGCCGCCGACGTCGGCCTCCGTGGTCCGGGCGACCTCGCCGTCGCGGACGAGACTCACGTCGCTTGACGTGCCACCCATGTCGAAGGTAACCAATCCCGCGGTGTCGGTTTCGAGGCTCGCGGCCCCGACGACGCCCGCGGCTGGGCCGGACATGACCGTCGTCGCGGCGTTTTCACGGACCGTCGCTGCGTCGGCGATGCCACCGTTGCCCTGCATCACGCGTGGATCCGGGAGTCCAGTCTCGGAGGCCCGCTTGGCGAGCCGGTCGAGATACGTCTCGATCACCGGCGTCACGAACGCCTCTGCGACAGTGGTCGCGGTGCGTTCGTACTCTCGGACGGCCGCGAGCACATCGTGAGATGCCGACACCGGGCAGTCCAGTTCTTCACGCAGTATCTCGGTGACTACCTCCTCGTTGTCGGGATGGGCGTAGGCATGCAGGAAGCTCACTGCGACGCTTTCGACGCCGCGGAGATCCCCGGCGAGTGCTCGCACCTCCTCGGGATCGACGGCGCTCTCGATCCCGTTGGGGGTCGCGCGTTCCCGGAGCGTATATCGTCGTTCCCGTGGGACCAGCGCGTCGGTTTTCCCGACGGTGAGATCGTACAGCGCGGGCCGGTCCTGCCGGCCGATCTCGATCACGTCTGCGAACCCTTCGGTCGTCACCAGTGCGGTTTCGGCACCGTCTCCCTCCAGAAGGGCGTTGACCGAGACGGTCGCGCCGTGGCGGAACCGATCGACACCGTTCGGCTCGATCCCGGCCCGCTCGCAGGCGACGCGGACGCCTTCGATCACTCCGTCGCTCTGCTCGTCTGTCGTCGGGACTTTCGCCGTCGTCAGCTCTCCGCCGGCGACCAGCGCGACGTCGGTGAACGTTCCACCGACGTCGACCCCGAGCCAGACCGTCTCCATAGCGTCACTGTGTGGGGCCGTCGGCTAAACCCCCTCGGTCAGGTGTCGCCCCTCCTACCTAAGAAATAATATGCCGCCGCGTGTTGGCAGTCCTATGAGTTCACCCGGACGTGACGTCGAGTACACGATGGCCGACGTGACAGCCGTCTTCGAGGAGCGCGACGACTACGCCGAGCCGCTGACTGCCAGCGAAATCGCCGAGCGGCTCGGTTGTTCGCGCCGGACGGCACTGAACAAGCTTCACGAACTCGCCGAGAAGACCGACGTCACGAGCAAGAAGGTCGGCGGCCGAAGCCGCGTGTGGTGGATCCCGGTCCGGATCGACCGGAGCTGATCGCAGGTATCGTTAACCACGTTCGTTCTGTAGGTCGGGGCATGGACACCGAAGGTGGATCCGTCGAGCGCGTCGTTACGATCGATCCCGAGATGGCCCAGTTGATCGCGAACGAGGTCCGGGCCGTCTTGCTGGAGGTCCTGGCTGACGAGCCGCGATCGATTGACGACCTCCTCGCGATCCTCGACGATCGCGGGTTCGACCTCGCCGACACGTCGCTTCGACACCACGTCGGCCTTCTCCGAGAAGCCGGCGCGATCGAAGTCGTCCGACGCGAGGACGTCAGCGGCGGGACGCGCAAGTACTACCGCGCGACCGTCCGGGCCTACGCCTACGACACGACCGCTGCCGATGCCGCCCTCGATGCGATGCAGGGGATGGTGCGCGCGGAACTCCTCTCGCTGTGTTCGCGGCTCGCGGCGACGCACCGTGGCGATCTCGTCGCCGCGGCCGAGGGACTCGAACTCCGCGATCCCTACGAGCGCGGTAACCCGGGCTCGTACGTCGTCCGCGAACTCCTCGATCGCGCGCTCACCGACCTCGAAGAGAGCGGCACGCTCGCCGACCGGCTCCCGCCCCTCCCGTGATCGAACGGTCCCCGAACTTTCTGTCGCCCTTCTTCGATGCGTCACACTCTCGTCAGACACATATAAGAAAACAATCAAAAGATTACGCAGTTATAGTCAGTTTGCGTATGTGTATTGCGAGATTTCTAATCAAATATAGTATATGAATCGCATTACTGCAGCCTATTCACTCCGGAGACATCGGTCGTCGTAAACGATGACCTTGCCATTGTGTTGAGCGTCTCCCGCGGGGAACGCGACGCTCGCCGGGTACCCCGTCCGAGAAACAGGTCACTCCTCGATCCACTTCGCTGCTCGGATGTCATAGCTCCCACACTCCGGGCAGGAGTGGTACTGCACCGGCAGGTCCGCCTGACAAGACATGCATCGATAGGGATACGAATCTGTATCGTCTCCCCTGGCGAACCTCGCCGCTCGATCAAGGACACCCATCCGTAATCACCCATACGGCTCACTGAGACAAAAAAGGGGTAGACCGTTCACGGCCGCTCTGTCTGTCGATTCCGCCCCGTTGTTCGCCGTATTCTACTCATCGTTAATGATGATTGGCTGGCCATGCTCGCGTGTGCGCGCTGTCCGTGTTTTCCTACGTGGAGCCGACCGTCTCACCTCGTTCGTGGTCGGCGGCAACGTCGACCCGTCTTCCCCGATATACTTGACAGTCGACGCGTTACGTCGACAGAACAAGTCCGCCCTCCCCGATTTGAACGGGGGACAAGTCGATCTACAGTCGACTGCTC
>JAZKRS010000107.1:0-5258 GCA_036626435.1 Haloarculaceae archaeon
CTCCCAGTCGTCGGCGTCGATCCGGAAGTCGACGCTATCCGTGTCACCCTCGGCATCGATCCGGAACACTTCCTCGTCGGGGTTCATCCGGAAGCCGACGTGATCTGCAACCAGATCGGCCGCTTTCACCCCCTGGCGGAGCGTGTCGCGCTCGACGGTGACGCTCGCTGGAAGCTCGAGGTCGGGAAGCGTCGGTTCCGTCCGAATCGTCGCCGGGTCCAGACAGGCCATCTGAAACTCGAGGTCAGTGACGGCCACGACCAGCTTCCGGCTCTCAGTGTCGAGGTGAAGTTGGACGAGGTCACCTTTGTTCGCGAGCGAAACCGCATCCCAGAGCCGGTCGAGGTCAACGCCGATGACGCCGGGCGTCGCTTCATAGGACTCGAAGGCACTCGCCAAGAGATCGAGATCGTCCATTGCGACGTTCGCAGGATCGACCGCTCGGACGCGGATGCCTGACTCGTCGATCTTCACGCGAGCCTCGTCGACGGTCGCCCTGAGTGCCCGCAGAATGTTCTTCAATGGCTCCGACTGGATCGCCGCCCGGAACGTCTCCGGCGGACCTGTGGAAGTCTGCTCGTCCGTCTCTTCCTGTTCGGACGGTGTGGGCGCTCCCTCGTCATCCGGCGCTTCGTCGGTCGTCGGTTCGTCTTGCTGACTGTCTGGTGCCGACTCGACGGTCCGGTCGTCGACTTCGTCGGAATCAGCACCCTCTGTGGTGGTTTCAGTACTCATGGTTACTGGTAAGACCAGCGACTAAGAGTGAGAGATAAGAGCCAATCCAGGGTAGACCCGATTCGGCTCGACTCCCCCTCACCCTGTTCTGGGAGCTAAATTCGCAGACTTGCGAGAGGCAGAGGGGAGTTCGACTCGCCCGATTTCAAGACCGATGACGAAGTAGACGGTATATGAGTCGAGACACGCTGCAAGACACTTACCTCGCGGCACTCCAGCACGACTTGATCGATATCCCCGAGGGAGCTACACTGGTGGGCGTGGTCCGCTCACCGACTCGTTGGTTCTCTCCGGCCGTCGATGAGAACCAGCGAGCAGTTGGACCACCGCAATCCCTTCTCGAGCTGTTCAAACAGCGGAGTGAGGATCTAGAATCCGAGGGCCTCGACGATGCCGACGCGCACGACACAGCGTGGGAGGACATCGACTTCGAACCTCGATACCGGAAACACCTGGAGACAAATCCCGACGCGCAGGCGGCACTCGAGAACCTCCGAGAGCGGTTACAGGCGGGTGAAGATCTCGTCCTCGTGTGTTACGAGAACACCGAGAAGAAGCGCTGTCACCGAACTATCCTCCGCGAAGTACTCGAAGAGGGAGTTTAACTCCGGAGGTCACACCGAGACCGCGATTTACCCCTGCGTACATTCGCCCACGTTACGAGGGACGAACCGGGGGCAGCCAGTCGCACGCGGGACAGAACGCGTCGTATACACCGAGGGTTTCATCGAACTCCCACGACCCATCCGAACGGAACCGGACGCCTGCCCTGACGATAGCGTGAACGACCGAGTAACCACACTCTGGACAGGGCTTGCCCGGACGCCAGCCGGCTGTGGACGGGTCGAGCATGACCTCGATGCGTTCCTCTCGACCAGTGATCTCGTCGGTAGTCATGGAAGCCCCTGTTCGATTTCAGTTGAAGAATTGGAGGACTCAGCGGACCAGGCCGGTAACTCTCGATCCTGGAGGTCCTGCCAGACGTGCTGGAGACTGACCTCTGAGATACGAGCGGCCGTGGCAAGTTGCTCTTGCGTTACAGCGCCGAACCCCTCCAGTTCACGACCGGCGAAGTAGAGACAGCCAGCAGCGACACCGGCGGGTTTGCGCCCATTCGCAAGGTCGATGACTACGTCCGAATCGCACAGTTGTGCCGCTCGCTCTCGAACCCGCTCCGAAGCGTCGACCGCACTGGCGAGTCGTGGGAGAAAGTCCGCAGGCATAGCCGGTGGAATCCGTAGCGACAGCTCGCGATTGAGCACCCCATACGCCAGCCGAACCTTACCGCGGTTGACCCGAGCCGCCTCAGCGACTTCGTCGAGAAAGCGTGGCAGTCGACGGCGGCGACACACTGCGTACACCGCCGCGCTCGCCATCGATTCGAGTGACCGACCCCGAATCAGATCCTCAGACTGTGCCTCGCGAAACAGCTGACTCGCCTCCGCCTGGATACCCTCTGCGAGGTCGAGCGCCCCGCCGATCCGTCGAATCTCACCGAGTCCGTGCGCGAGATTCTGGTCGGCCTTACTCTCGAAGCGTGCTCGTCGATTCCAGCGGCGGAGTCGACGCAGGCGGGCCCGGGTCGCAGCCGAAAGCTCGCGACCGTGTCCGTCTCGGAATAAGCCGATCTCGGCAGAGACGCCCCAGTCGTGACGCATCGGCGTTACCGGGCTGCCAACCCGTCGCCGCTCCGCTTCATCGTAGGGCGTCCACTCCGGACCGTGGTCGAGGCCGGCATCCTCCACGATTAGACCGCAGTCGGGACAGTACGTTTCGGTATCATCGCTGACGAGCGGCACATCATCGCACTCGGGACAGCAGTCACGCTCGTTCGGCGGCGATTCGTCGACGACGTCGACACGCTGGTCGGAAACGGTACACTGGTCGGTCGGGACGGCGGCGTAGCTGGGTGAATCGAGGTACATTTTGGAAAGCGGCCCGGTGAGGGCCGAGGATCGATCTGCGGTCGGTCAGTCGAGGTTCTGGTCGGCGAGATCCGGCGGGAACGGTGGGTCGAACGTGTCGTGGAAGGCCAGACAGACCTGATCCTGCCAGGCAGCGTATTCGTCGGGAGGTGTCCGCTCGAATCGCTTCACGCCGAGGCCAGACTCGCGGGCGAAGGCCTCGAGATCGACCGCGTCGATGCTCGTGATGGCACCCGTCGATGGCGTCGGTTCGGCCGCCGCCGGCAGCGGTCGCTCGATCCAGCCGTCGAAACAGCCGTCCGTCGAACTGATCACCACGACGCCGTCGGTCGCACCGACGAACAGCCGCGTCGTAATCCGAGCGAGGTTTCGATACAACCCTGGTGGAATCACGAGCACCAGCTGGTCGGTATCGATCATCTCGACCCGACCGTGCTCGATGACGCGTCCGTCGACCCGCCAGCGCTGGCAGTCGTCGAGCCAGCCACCGGTCTGGAGTCGGCCAACGGCGGCCTCCAGAAACGCGAGGGTTCGGTACTCAATATAGCCGGCGACTGTCGCGTAGAAGCTCACGACACCCTCCAAGAGTACTCACGAGTGCCGAGTCTCACGCCCACCTCGACCGGTCCGGGTCGGCTGGTCGAGCTGAGACTCGCCACTGACTGGTCAGTAATGGACATCAGCGGGCACCACCCAGAGCGAGTCGGGATTCCGGTCATCGACGTAGCGGTCGACTGCACTCCGGGAACGGAGCCCGGCGCCGTGCTCATCGTAGATCCAGACTGATGGGCCTGCGAACTGTCCGAGCCGGTAGCAGTCGTACCGGACGAGGTCGACATCGTTCATCACATCGGTCGGTTCGAGCGTGTCGAGTTTCTCACGAAGCGTCGCGACGGTCTCGACGAACCACGTTGCTTGTGCCTCGATCGCGTCGTCGAGGAGTTGTTTTCCAGTCGCGGACGACAACCGATGTGCGGGATCGAGCCCACCGTAGCGGGGGTGGTCGCGATAACGGGCGGTCGATTCGTCCAGGGTTTTGTAGTAGTCGAACGCAGTACTCGCGCCCTCACCGATCCCGATCAATCGGTCGAGCGCGAATCGTGCGGTGCCGACCGCCTCGATCGCGTCGGCTGCAGGGACGAGTACGCGTATGAGCATGTGCATATTGCCGTTCCTCGCCCCCTTCGGGCAGATAAACTCGCGTTGTCTAACCCCAGACATCAAGAGAAGAGGGGTAGTTCGGTTCAGTATATGACTATCTTCGATAGCCGAACGTCCGGTTAGATATATAAGTATAGGAAGTAACCTAGATAGTGTGCTGCTCGAAAAGCCGGCCCGGGAACGCGGGTTCAAGAAAGAGCGTCTCCACCGAGTGCTCCTCAACCATCCTGACGGGGAGTTGAGCCGGTACGAGATGACGCAACGGGCCGACGTCTCGAAAGGGTGGGCCTATGAGTACTTCGAGCAACTCGAGTCGGAAGGGTACACCCACAATGCAACTGTTCAGGATCCGGAGGGGCTGTATCATCACTGGCTCGAGACGCGGATCGAACCGAATACGGTCCGCGTGTCGTTTCAACAGCCGCTGAACCAGATCCGTGAGACCGAGACCGACTACGCGCTCACCACCTATGAAGCCGAACAAGTCCACCAGGGGTTTCTCTTCAGTTCCTCGACCGATCTGTACGTCAGGGAAGGAGATATCCCGACGTGGCTCACCATCATCGAGGAAAATGGCCTCATCGGCGGCGGCAATACGGAGTTCCGGGCGACCGACGAGCACGTCTTCTACAACACCCAAACGGTCGGTGACATCACGACTGTCTCAATCCCCCAGTTGATCGTCGATCTCCTCGACGAAGACGGACCCGCTGCTGAAGGAGCAACTCGACTTATAGAGAGGTTCCACAATTGAGCCCCCGTGATCAGATCAGAACGTTCGAACTATCTTAGTTGAGGCTAAGGTAGCCTGGGCTAAATTATCGGGTTTGCAGATGATCACATTTGGGCCACCCAAGAGGGGTCGTCAACCCAGTACTTCAGTGTTCGAAAATCACATACGACCGCGTTCATCTTCACGATAAGCGACATCAAGATCGAGGTCGTCGTACATCCGATCGAGCATAGCGAGCGCCGACTGGAACGTCGCGTAATGTTCGTGCATGGAATCGATCGTCTCGTTCCTCGAAACCACTGGATATCCTTCGACATGGTCAGGCCTGAGCTCCGAACGCGCGTCTAAGACGACCTGGAGCGGGCCATCAAGCGCGTCCCGCGGTTGTCGCTCGAACGCTGTCGGCAACCCGAACTGCTGGAAAAAGTCCTCCCACGCCTCGACGTCCTGCTCACGGACGGCAAGAAAGAGCGGATAGTCGTCAGGGGCGCGACCAACCTGGTAGCCACCCTGCGTCCAGACGTAGACTGCATCGATCCGGGCGAACGCGAACGGCCAGTCGCCGAACTGCGGGAGGACGTACGCCTCCTCGATAGACGGCGGATTCACGGCGGCACTCGAGGCCAACAGGTCTCGTGCCGCCTCACGGACGCGATCGTCGGTAACGAACAGACCGTCGTTGTACCGGAGAAACCCCCCATCCT
>JAZKRS010000108.1:0-4547 GCA_036626435.1 Haloarculaceae archaeon
TCGCGGCTCGCGGGGTGCTCGCCGCACAGAATAGCGGGAGGTGGATTTGAACCACCGGTCTGCGGGTTATGAGCCCGCCGGAATCTCCTGGCTATCCCATCCCGCTATCGGGTTGTAGCTCCGTTCCCCGTTTAAGGATTGTGATTGCCGCTCCCTCTGTGAAATTTTACCGCGACTCTCCTGCGTGCACCTGCCAGGTGAAGAGGCTCTCGAAGACGTAGTTGACGACCATCCCGACACCGATACCGCTCCCCTTCGCCACCAGCAGCCACATGTCGACGCCGCCGAGCGTGAGCGTGACGGCGATCCCCCGGAATACGGCGACGAAAACAAGAAACTGCGTGAGACTCCCGGCGGCCCGGACGCCGTGTGACCGCGCCACCCGCCCCAGCAGCGACCGCCGGCTGTCTTGCCCCTCGCCGGCGAACGTCCAGTGCTCGTTGATCGCGAACATCACCAGGATGGCCGTCTCGATCCCGATCAGCGTCGCAATCTCGGGCAGGACGCCGAAGACTTCGGTCAACACCAGCAGGACCGTCGTGTCACAGGCGGCGCCGACGACCCCGACGGAGACGAACTGCCCGAACCGGACACGCGAGCGCAACGCCTCGAGACGGCTCCCGGCCCCGTCGCTCATTCTCGCTCGATCAGCGCCGGAGATTCCTCGCGCCGTCGGGCGATGGCGGTGTGCAGGCGACTGTCCCGGATGCGCTTGGCGCGGTGGCGCGCGGCGACGAGCGTCCGGGCGAGACGGATCGAATCCCGGACCGGCGAGACTGTCGATCCCGGGCGGTCGTGCCACTCGATCGGTACCTCCCCGACCCGCAGGTTCAGGGCGCCGGCGACGGCGATCAGCTCCACGTCCCAGGCGAACCCGGGCTCGTAGATGTGCCCCCGGACGCTCTCCCAGCCCCTGGCGGTGACCGCCTTCGCGCCACACTGGTAGTCGTAGAGGGGCACGTCGAGCAGCCGTCGGGCGAACCAGGCGAAGGCATCGCCCATGTATCGCCGTGCGAACGTCTGGTGGGTCGCCACGGTGGCGTCGGGGTGGCGACGCGACCCGACCGCGAGGTCGACCTGCCCCTCTTCGACCGGGGTGAGGACCTCCGCGAGCGAGCGGGCGGGGGTCGCGCCGTCAGCGTCGGCGAAGGCGAGAATTTCGGTACCGAGAGCCTCGAATCCGGCGGTGATGGCCGCGCCCTTCCCCCGGCGGTAGGGGACGGCGTTGACCGAGGCCGGGAGGCTCCGGAGGGCGTCGGGGACACCGCCGGTGGCATCGAGTTCGATCCGGATCGCGTCGGGATCGACCACCTCGCGGACCTCGCGGACGTACGCGGACAGGCGGTCCACGTCGGGACGGTAGGCGGGCACCACCAGGCCGACAGAGGCCGTCATTGGCCGAAGCCACTGCTGGGGCGAGTAAAAACCGTTCGACTTCACGGCCCGCGACGCTGTGGTTCAAAAGACGTTTATCCCGGGCTGTCGGGCTATCCGATGATGGAGTTCGGTCTCGTCGCCCTGTGGCTCGCCGTCTTCCTCGCACTCGGCCTGCTCGCCTTCCCCGTAACGGCGTGGCTGCTCCCCGATCTCGACCACGCCGGGCTCTCCTTCCCGGTCGCTCTCGCCGTCCTCGGCGTGGTCGGCCACCTCGTCGGCCACCTCGCATTCGGCTGGCCGGCCGTCCTCGCCGGGCTGACCGTTCTCGCTTGCGGTTCGTATCTCGTCGCCGGCCGCATCACCCAGGAGTACCGCCGGTTCGTCGAGGCGGCGGTCGTCTTCTCGGCTGCGTTCCTGCTCGTCGTCGCGATTCGCGCCGTTGATCCCGCCGCCGCGCCGCTGCCGCTTGCAATCGGCGAGAAGTTCCTCGACTTCGGGCTGGTGCGGTCGCTCGAACGCGCGCCGCGGCTCCCGCCCGAGGACATGTGGTTCGCTGGCGAGGCTGTCCGGTACTACTACGGCGGCCACCTGATCACCGCGCTGGCGGCGACGCTCACCGACACCGGTGGTCGGTTCGCGTACAACCTCGGGCTCGCAGCCTTCTACGCGACGCTGGTGACCAGCGCCTGGGGGCTTGCGGGGTCGATCGCACTGCCCTACGATGTCTCGCGGCGGGTCGCGGCCGCGTTCGGCGCCTTTTTTGTCGGCGGCGCGGGCAACCTGGAGACGGCCGGACGCGTCATCGTCTGGCTGGCCCCCGACGGCGCTGCCGGCTGGCTGACCGGCGCTCTCGGGTTCGAGGCGGGCGTCCACGGGTGGGCGCCTGGCGACTTCTGGTACTTCGACGCCAGCCGGGTCATCCCGGTCGACCCGACGGCGACGGACCCGTTCATGGCCGCGACCGAGTTCCCCCTCTTCTCGTGGCTCAACGGCGACCTGCACGCCCACATGATGAGCCAGCCGTTCATGATGCTCGTCGGGGCGCTGTTGCTCGCGTACTGGCGCGCCCCCAGCGACTCGCGCCGGCGACTCCTCTTGCTGTTTGGCGCGGTCCCGCCGGTCGCGGGGTTTCTCGGAGTCACGAACGTCTGGTCGTTCCCCACCGCCGGCGGCCTGACGCTGCTCGCGGTGCTGTTCGCGCCGGGCGAGCCGGCCGACATGCTCCGGAGTGTGGGGGCAGACGGTATCGCGTCCCGGTTGGGCCGGCGTAACAGCCCCGCAGTCGACGAACTCCGACGGTTCGGGCTGGCAGTCGCGACAGCCGTCGTCGCCCTCCTCCTTGCGATTCTGTGGACGCTCCCGTTCTGGGTCGGTGTCATCCCCGGCGGGCCGGGCAAATCCGTCGTGCTTTTCGAGCCGTGGAGCCCGGTCGGAAGCCTGCTGCTGATCCACGGGGCCTTCCTGGCCGCCTTCGCCCCCTATCTCGCCCGCTCGCTGGGAATCGAGACGGGCAGGCCCCGGGCCGTCTGGGCGGGTGCGGTCGCTGTCTTCGTCGGGGCAGTTCTCGTCGGCGCCCCCGCGCTGGGGTTCGTCGTCCCGCTCGGCGTCGGCGGCTGGTGGCTCCTGCGAACCCGGACCGACGTCGGCTTCGAGGTCGTCCTCGTGCTCGCGGGGGCAGCCATCGTCCTCATCGTCGAACTGCTCACAGTCGAGGGCGAGCGGTTCAACGTCATCTTCAAGGCCTACTCCCACGTCTGGCTGTTCTGGGCGATTGCTGGCGGGGTGGTACTGGCACGCCTGGCAGAGGGCTGGCCGGCGGGCTCGATAGACGGCGACCGCCGGCGCTGGCAGGTGGCGAGTCGTGCCCTCGCGGCTGTGCTGGTCGTCTCGACGGCGCTGTACGCCGGCTTCGCGCTGCCGGCACACGTCGACAACGCGAGCGCGACGACCGAGGAACGCGGGCCGACGCTTGACGCGACGGCGTACATCGAAGCCGAAGGCATCGAAGCGGCCCACGGCGTCGACTACACGGCCGAGGCGCCGGCGATTCGCTGGCTCGACGCCCGCGAGGGGCGGCCGACCATCGTCACCGCCGCGCCGGGCGGGTACTGGTGGCGACCCGCCGACGGCGACGGCTCGAGCGCGCCAGCCAGCCTCACGGGCCTGCCGACCGTCCTCGGGTGGATCCACGAGGAACAGTACCGCGGATCCGACCGATACGAGCGGCGCCTCGATCACGTCGAACGCATCTACGGCGGCCAGCCGGCCGAACAGCGGGAACTGCTGGCCGAGTACGACGTCGAGTACGTCTACGTCGGCCCGGCAGAGCGGGCCAGCTACGACGTCACCGTCGACGACCTCGACGCGGTGACACCCGCAAAGGAGTGGGAAGCGGTGACAGTATACGAAGTCGATCAGTCGGCGCTCTAGCCGCTGGCCTCGACGACGGTGACCGCTTCGGCGTCGACAGCGTCGACCTCCAGGTGGTTGGAGATGTACTGGCGACGCTCGTACGTTTCCTGTTCGTTTTCGGAGCCGATGGTACACCACAGCTGGGGGCGGTCGGGGCCGTGCCAGTCGCCGTTGCGGTTGATCCCGAAGCAGACGTACTCCTCGCCGTCGTACTCGATGACCGCACCCTTCCGGATGCCGGGATCCCCGCGGATGATGAGCCTCTGCATACGGTCGCGTTCGCGTGAAGCCCACTTAGAACCACCTTTTTCCGCCGAGTGGTGCCCGCAGCACGCTCGGCGGATACCTATTAACCATTCCATTCATGTAGGCGCGGAGGCGTATCCTAACACAGATGTCGCAACAGGAGACCCGCATCGTACAAAACATACTCGACGAGCCGCACATCGACGGACGGCGCGTGCCAGTCCTGACTATCGTCGAGCGGGTCGAAGGCCGTGGACTTACACCACAAACGGTCGCAGACCGGCATAACCTCGATATTTCGGAGGTGTATGCTGCGCTGCTCTACTATCACGACCACCCCCGAGAGTTCGAAGACCTGCGGCGTGAACGGGAGCAACTCATGGCCGACATGGAGGATGAGATTACCCGACCCGAAGGTGTCACTCCACCGGACGGAGAATAGATGCAGTGGGCATTTTTTATAGAGAATCAAGGCGAATACACCCGCCTTCCCGTGAGGGACGAGTGTTCCG
>JAZKRS010000109.1:0-4216 GCA_036626435.1 Haloarculaceae archaeon
TCGTACTTGAAGTCGATCTCGTGCTGGCTCTGGGCGACCTCGTGGTGGCTGGCCTCGACCTCGAAGCCCATGTCCTTCAGCCCGTAGATGATGTCGCCGCGGACGTCCTGTGCGAGGTCCTTCGGTGCGAGGTCGAAGTACCCGCCCGTGTCGGCGAACTCGGTTGTCGCCGACCCGTCTTCGTCCTCCTGGAAGAGGAAGAACTCGGGTTCGGGCCCGGCGTTGACCGTATAACCCATCTCGGCGGCGCGGTCGACCGCGCGCTTCAACACGCCACGCGGATCGCCGACGAAGGGGGAGTCCGTCGTGGTGTCGTGAACGTCACAGATCAACCGCGCGCTGGTCACTTCCGGCCCGTTGCGCCACGGCAGAATGGCGAAGGTCGACGGGTCCGGCTCCAGGCGCATGTCCGACTCCTGAATACGGACGAAGCCGTTGATAGACGAGCCGTCAAAGTAGATCCCTTCCGCGAACGCCTTCCCGGCCTGCTCGGCCGGGATCGAGACGTTCTTGACCGTCCCCAGAATGTCGGTGAACTGGAGCCGGAGGAAATCTACGCCCTTCTCGTCTATCTCGTCCAAGACATCCTCTGCCTCTGCAGAGAGATTTTCGCTTGTCATCTTTCGACACCTGTGAAGCTATCCTGCTCGCACAAAAGCTCTGCTATTTTGTGCAAACCTTGCGGTCTGAGAACAGAAATGGATATTCGTAAAATTATAGTGCCGGGAGTTCCTTGGTGGAATTGATGACGTATGAAAATCTGGATCGAAAGTTGGTAAATGCACTTCTCGGCGACGGACGAGCGAGCCTCCGGAGCCTGGCAGAGGACCTGGACGTCTCGGTCACGACCGTCTCGAACCACCTCTCGGATCTCGAAGAGCAGGGGATTATCCAGGGCTATACCCCGAAGGTCGACTACGGCGAACTCGGCTACGACGTGACGGCGATCCTCCAGCTGAAAGTCGAGGGGAGCGCCCTGCAGGAAGTCACGGAAGAGCTCCGCAGCCATCGCCAGATGGTCAGCGTCTACGAAGTCACCGGCGACCACGACATCTTCGCAGTCGGGAAGTTCACCGACACCGACGACATGAACGACGAGATCAAGACGCTGCTGAGCGATCCCGAGATCAAGGAGTCGAACACCAGCGTCGTCCTCAACGCCGCGAAGGAACACGAGCAGTTCGAACTCGACCTCAAGTGACCCATGTCGACAGCCCTCACCGGCCGCGGATGACCCAGCGACCCCCGGACTGCCGTTCGAGCCGGGACTCCGCGCGGAGCTTGACGATGTAGCCGTTTGGCTGGTGCAGCAGTTCGTGGTTGGCGTCAACGCGCACCAGATGTCCCGTGAACTGTGCCGAGGGCGGCTTCTGGGCGGCCCCGCAGTCGTAGATCGTGATGAGCTGATCGTCCTCGACCTCGTGGACGATGATGTGGGCGTGTCGTGGCAGGTGCCACTCGCCGTCGGCGGCGACCGCCAGGTGGTTCATAGCCACCCGTTGGCACCCTCTCAGCAAGGGCCTTGCCTTTCAGAACCCTTTTGACTGACCAGTCAGTCAGCTAGTGTAGATGCCCTCCGACGACGAGTTCATGCGCGCGACGTGGCGCGCCCTCTGTGTCCACGGGTACGCAGACCTGACGATGCAGGACATCGCAGACGAGTCAGAGAAGAGCAAAGCCGCCCTCCACTACCACTACGGGGGCAAGCAGGACCTGCTGGAGTCATTTCTGGACCACGTCGCCGAGCGCTTCCTGTCCCGCCTCCGCGATGCCGACGCCGCGGCGGGGCCGAACCCCGACGAGCGTCTCGGTGCCGTCGTCGACGCCGCCTTCTCCCCGCCCGAGAGCGACGAACTGGAAAGTACACAGCGCGCGCTGGTCGAACTCAAGGCCCAGGCGCCACACCAACCCCCATTCCGCGAGCGAATTCAGGAGACTGACGCTGCCTTCCGTGAGCTCCTGGTCGATATCGTGACGGCCGGCGTCGAAACTGGCGACTTCCAGTCGGACGTCGACCCCGGGGAGACAGCGCAGTTCGTCGTCAACGCGCTGGCCGGGGCACAGCTCCGGCAGGTCTCGGTCGGCGAGGAGCCCACGACGGCACGCCGAATGGTCGAACAGCACCTCGAACGACACGTCCACACAGATGGGGGGGCCTCCGGGGAATGAGGCCCGGAACGCTCCTGTCATCTCTCGGGCGGCTACCCCGCCGTCTCGCCCGCGGCGCGCGAAGCCTGTTCAAGGGCCCCGAGGAGTTCAATCTCACAGAGGGCTCTATCGGCCGGCCGCTGTTCTACCTCTCCTTGCCCATCGTGGTGACGAACCTCCTCCAGACCGCCTACAACCTCGCCGACACCTTCTGGCTGGGCCAGTACAGCACTGAGGCGCTTGCGGCCATCAGCTTCGCATTCCCGATGGTCTTTCTGCTCATCTCGCTCGGTATGGGGCTGACCGTCGCCGGGAGCGTCCTCGTGGCCCAGCACACCGGCGCCGACCAACCCCGCCAGGCCGAATACGCCGCCTCACAGACTGTCGCATTCGCCGTGCTGGCCTCGCTCGTACTCGGCGCTGTGGGCTACGTTTTCGTCGACGACTTCCTGCGGTTGCTCGGGGCCGATCCCAGCGTCCTGCCTCTGGCGGCGGCGTACATGCGAGTCGTCTCGGTCGGCCTCGTGTTCATGTTCGGCTTCTTCGTGTTCGTCGCCCTCATGCGCGGGTACGGGGACACGCTCACCCCGATGGTCGTCATGCTCGGGACCGTCGTGTTGAACATCACGCTCGACCCATTCCTGATATTCGGCTGGTGGCTGTTCCCGGAACTGGGCGTCGAGGGTGCGGCCTTCGCGACGGTCTTCTCCCGCGGGCTGGCGATGATCGTCGGCCTCGCGATCATGCTGGACCCCGAGCGCGGGGTCACGATCAGCCTCCGCGATATGGTCCCCGATTTCGGGTACGCCCGCAGGCTCGTCCGGATCGGCGTCCCGGCAACCGTCGAGGGGACTGGCCGGGCGCTGTCTGTCAACCTCCTCCTCTTTATTGTCGCCGGCTTCGCGAACCCCGTGGTTGCGGCCTTCGGCATCGGCATCCGCGTGTTCTCGGTCATCTTCCTGCCCGCCATCGCGGTCGCGCGCGGCGTCGAGACGATGACCGGACAGAACATCGGCGCCGGCCATCAGAACCGCGCTGCCCGCGCGAACGGCCTCGCCGCGGTCACGATGTTTCTCGTCCTCTCCGGGATGGCGGCGGTCGTCTGGGTGGCCGCCCCCGCCATTGTCGGCGTCTTCACCGCCGACCCGGCAGTGATCCCCGTCGGGACCGAGTTCCTGCGGATCGTCGCGCCCACCTTCGGCTTCACGGGCGTGATGCGCGCCTACAGCGGCGGCTTCCGTGGCGCCGGCAAGACGCTGACCGCCGCCGCTATCGCCATCTTCACGCAGGGCCTGGTCCGGCTGCCCCTGGCGTGGGTCGGCGCCGGACAGTTCGGCACGACCGGCCTCTTCGGCGCGTTCGTGGTCTCGAACCTCGTCGGGGGCGCGCTCGCGTTCGCGTGGTTCCGGCGCGGGACGTGGCGCGACGTCGACCTCACCGAGGAGCCGACCGTCGCTGCCGATGTGGGTGTCGAGGAACGGCCGGACGCGGGCGATTAAAAGACAGCTAGCCGCGTACTGTGTGGCGAGTGACCCTCAGCGATTCCCGTTGCCGCGGCCCTGGCCCGGAGGGTCGTCACGACCCGGCGAGTCACCGCCCGGCGGTCCCCGTCGCCCTTCTTCTTCGGGTTCGTAGACGTACAACGCACAGCTCCGCGGCGGCCTTGCGCCGGATGTTCTCGGCCCGTTTCCGGACCCGGGAGACGTATCGCTCGATTTTCCCCGGCTGGACGCCCATGAACGAGCCGACCCACTGGCGGTCCGTGTACGGCTGCGTGAGAAAGTACGCGGCCAGCGTGTCCCGGCCGGCCTGGATGATAATCGGCGGGACGCCACGCTCGCCGGTGCCGGCTTCCTCGAATCCGTTGACGTCGAAGTAGACATCGGCGTACAACTCCGCCAGCTCGGCGTCGTCGAACTCTATCCCCTGGTGGCGTGGCGCCTCGAACCGGTATCGCGTATCGGCCCCGTCGTGTAGTTCGACAACTCGGACGTCCATGATATACTCCCTGTGGACGGTTTCCCCGCGGGTTGGCTCCCCTCCTATCGACGACATGTGAGCCGGTTGT
>JAZKRS010000110.1:0-4178 GCA_036626435.1 Haloarculaceae archaeon
ATATCTAATGTAATAATACTAATACGGCTTTCTTCTACCATTCAACACGGCAAGATGGGTGGCGTCGTTGACCGGTTCGTGGAGTTCTTCGGCCCCGGCGTCGAGAACCTCACCGTGCCCGACCGGGCCACGATCGCCAATATGGCGCCCGAACAGGGTTCGACGATCAGTATGTTCCCGGTCGACGAGCAGACGCTCGAGTATCTCGAACTCACCGGGCGTGATCCCGACCACATCAACCTCGTTCGCGAGTACCTCGAAGCGCAAGGGCTGTTCGGAGAACAGGAACCGGGATACACCGAGGTCGTCGAGTTCGACCTCTCGACTGTCGAACCGAGTCTGGCCGGGCACAAGCGGCCACAGGACCGGATTCCGATGGGAGACGTGAAACAGAGCTTCCGGGGACTTCTCCACGGGGAGTTCGAAGACGACCTCGATGATGTCGACGAGGACGCCCTGCAGCGGTGGCTCGGTGAGGGTGGTGCAGCTGGTGCGGAGACCGACGGCGGTATCGAGAGCGGAGCGACCGATGCCTCGTCGGACTACCGGTCCGACGGCGGCGTTCAGGTCGAACCCGAATCCGAACTGCACCCGTTAACCAAACGCGTCAAGGTCGATCTCGACGGTGAAACGGTCGAAATCGGACACGGAGATGTCCTCGTCAGTGCGATCACGAGCTGTACGAACACGTCGAACCCGTCGGTGATGATCGCTGCTGGACTGCTCGCCCAGAACGCCGTCGAGAAAGGGTTGGACGTCCCGCCGTACGTCAAGACGAGTCTGGCACCGGGTAGCCGCGTTGTCACGCAGTATCTCGAAGAATCGGGGCTGCTTCCATATCTCGAAGAGCTCGGGTACGCCGTCGTCGGCTACGGCTGTACCACTTGTATCGGCAACGCCGGACCACTTCCCGATCCCATCGAGAAAGCGATCGACGACCACGACCTCTGGACGACGAGCGTCCTCTCCGGGAATCGGAACTTCGAGGCTCGTATCCACCCGAAGATTCGCGCAAACTACCTCGCGAGTCCGCCGCTCGTTGTCGCCTACGGGCTCGCAGGGCGGATGGATGTCGACCTCGAGAACGAGCCGCTAGGCACCGACGAGGAGGGCGAACCGGTGTATCTGGCGGACATCTGGCCCGACGCAGCGGACGTGCAGGAAGCAATCCACGAGAACGTCTCTCCAGAGATGTTCGAGGAGAAGTACGCCTCCGTGTTCGAGGGTGACGAGCGGTGGGCTGCTCTCGACGCGCCCACTGGTGACGTCTACGAGTGGGACGACGACTCGACGTACATCCGAGAACCGCCGTTCTTCCAGGACTTCCCCCTCGAGAAACCCGGCGTCGCCGATATCGAGGACGCACGCTGTCTGCTGACGCTCGGGGACACAGTTACAACCGACCACATCAGTCCAGCCGGTCCGTTCGGTCCTGACATCCCCGCGGGTCAATGGCTGCTCGATCACGGCGCCGAGCCGCACGAGTTCAACACGTACGGCGCGCGCCGGGGCAACCACGAGGTGATGATGCGGGGGACGTTCGCCAACGTCCGCATCGAGAACGAGATGCTCGACGACGTTGAGGGGGGCTATACGATCCACCACCCAACCGACGAGCAGACGACCGTGTTCGAAGCCAGCCAGCGCTACCGCGAGGAGGGAGTACCGCTCGTCGTAATGGCGGGCGAGGAGTTCGGGACCGGCTCCAGCCGGGACTGGGCGGCGAAAGGAACGGACCTGCTCGGTGTCCGCGCAACCATCGCCGAGAGTTACGAGCGCATCTACCGCGACAACCTCGTCGGGATGGGTGTGCTCCCATTACAGTTCGATGATGGTGACTCGTGGGAATCTCTCGGTCTAGATGGGTCGGAGGCCTTCACGATCCACGGCCTTGATGACGGGCTCGACGTGATGGACGAATTGACCGTTATCGCCGAGCGTGTGGACGGGTCGACTGTCGAGTTCCCGGTCACAGCACAAGTCGGTACGCCAGCCGCCGTGACCTATATCGAACACGGGGGAATCCTCCACTACGTTCTTAGACGCCTCCTCAGACAGTGACAACAACGCGGTCAGGACCGGTCGTTGTCGGACGCGAGGCGGGCGCGGCGGCGGTCGAATTCCTCGTCGTCGATCTCGCCGCGAGCGTACCGCTCTTGAAGCACAGCGAGTGCGCTATCCTCGGCGGAGCTGTCCGATTGCGACCCTGTTGCCAACCAATAGACGAGAGAGATGGGGAGGGCGACGAGGAGTGCCATCCACAGGAGACCGAACAGCATCATCCCCCAGCTCCATCCACCCCATCCGGCCATGTGGCCGCCAGTCCACATACCGTCGTGCCAGCCCCACATCACTGCATCTGGGATGGCCGCGTGCGTTAGAGTCATTCCGGCGACGACGGCCAGCGATAGTGCTCCGACGACGATGAGTCCCAGAGAACGAAATCCGCGTGCTTGAATTGGATTTTGCATTATCACCGGTAGCGCCCGTAGTAGCCCACGATGACGAACATCGTCCGGACCGACAAGGTGCTCGACGGCGATCCCCGGATCGAGGGCACTCGCGTCGGTCGAATCCAGTATCGATGTCAGCACTCATTGCGGCTCGCCCACCAGGATTTGTAGATGTGTCCAACCAACAGAATCACTCGGGAGACTCATTCGCGGGTCTGCCAGCGATGCCATTGAACCGATACCAAAACCGAACCGAACACTCACTGCCAGTCCACAGTCCCCGTCTCCAACATGGACGCACGGTCTGTTGCATGCCACATGGTTCCCAGATAGTACCGCCGTGTCGGTCACGAGACGCCAGCATCGTTATCGGCGGTTACCGAGGTTCCCTGGTTGTCGGTAACCGTCCTGACCGTGTTGTCGACGGTAGCGTTGTCGAGAATCTTGAGTTCGCCATTGCCTGAGCCAACAAAATACAGCTCATGCAGGTCATCGCCGTCGAAATTGCCAGTTGCCATAGGTGCCTTGACTGCCGCGCCACTGCTGATCAACTTCGTGGTACTTCCACTGTCGTCGACGAGCTTGATATTGTTACTTCCGTCGACGTACGGCACGCGGACCGTGCCGTCACCATCGAAGTCAGCCGGCTCGCCGAGGCCGATACCGTTGTTCGTCCCGTACCCGACCTGCGTTCCGACGACCGTCCCGTCCTCGTCGATGTAGACGACTGAGTTGCTCGTACCGTCCGGACCGTTGCCGCCGTAGATCAGTTCGTCACTCCCATCACCATCGATATCTCCGATACCGGCGACCCCCTGTGCCTCTATGTCCGAGTTTGCATTAATCGCTGTCGTCGTCCCGTCGCTGGTCACCCGGATGATGTCTTTTGTGCCGGAGTCGACGTAGAAGATGGACGGATCACTATCCTGCCAGCGGCCGGCCGAGAGTCGTGCGGACCCGGACTTTGCGTTGGATGCCAGAATCGTCCGTTCACCCGTCGCGGTTGTGACGACCACGTCACCGCTGCTGTTGACCGAAGGGATTTCCTTGGTGTTTTCACTCACGAAGTCCGAAACCGGGGGTCCGACTGCCGTCGCCGTTTGGGCGTAGCTCGTGAACTGGTTGTCGAGACCATACGACCGGAGAGAACTGGAACTGTTGGTGAACGCGACGTTCGCGGTCAAGCTGAAAGCAGCAACGGAACTCCTCGCTGCGAACCCGTGCTTCGTGACGACTTTCACCCGATCAGGGGTCGGGAGGTCGACCCTCAGTTCGAGAGTCTCTCCCGGCGCCCACAGGTTAGTACTGTCGCTGTCCGAAAGAGTACTGGTTCTATTCTTTTCCGAAATGTACTCTCCGTCGACGAGGAGATCAGTATCGGAGACCGATAGTTTTGTTTGGCCCGTGTTTTTGATGTCCACTCTGAGGGTGTTTCTACGGTAGTCAGCACTAGTGATCGTGAAATCCGTTCGAAACATCTCGTGGAATTGCCTCCGCTCATCTTCCAGCGCATCGGATACCCGCTCGGCAGTGTTCGAGACTGCCCCGTACATCGTTCCTAGGGAGATGAAAACGGCTAGAGCAATAATAGCATATGAAGCGCTCACTTCGAGTCCCATTTAGCATATATGACAGCAGTCAAAAACTTAGAGCTGACGGTCGCCTGTTCGATTACGGATAATCAAGGCGAAAGCCTCGCGCTTCAGCGGCATGGCGAGAGCGAAG
>JAZKRS010000111.1:0-4177 GCA_036626435.1 Haloarculaceae archaeon
CGGGATCGGATACGTGTTCACACCGGGCTCGAACGACGTGACCGTCGTCGACCTCGAGGACGGGACCGTGACCACGCGACTCGACCTGGGTGGATCAGCATTCGTCGGGACGTGGGACCCCTCACGGACGAAGCTCTACGTACCCGTCCAGACCGCCGACGAGGTGGCGGTGATCGATCACGAGCGTACGGAAGTAATCGGGCAGATCGGCGTCGGGCCGAGTCCGTACGGGGCGACATCGGCCCAGGTCCGGCCGGAGAGCGATCCGTCGGCTTCAATGGCTCTCGCAATGGCTCGACTCGGCATTTCGGCCGAGCAACCCGAGACGACCTACTGTATCGGAAACTGCGCGTGCGGCCATCGATTGTAAGGACGCCGACGATTCCCGAGTGCGGCGGGCGACACGGGACTTTTGCTATTCGACTGAGACAGCTTACCTATGGCGTCAGATTCCACAGAGCAGCACGAGTATGAAGTCGTCGTGGTCGGTGGGGGCCCCGCTGGAATGACGGCAGCCCTGTACAGCACGCGACTTGGACACGATACGGCCGTCGTCAACCGTGGTGGTGGACGGGCAGCGATGATGCAGGAGGTCCACAATCTCCTCGGCGTCAAAGAGGAGACGAGTGGGGCGGAATTTCTCGGAATCGGTCAAGAACAGCTCGAGGGGTACGGGTGTGATATCCATCGAGATATGGTCACGACCTGTTCGCGGACCGATTCGGACGGCATCCGGCTATCCGGTAACAGCACGGAGTACGAAGCCGACCGTGTCGTTCTCGCGACCGGGTTCAACGACGTTCGGCCGGAGCCGCCACTGCCGCGGACCGGCCGCGGCCTCCACTACTGTCTGCACTGTGACGCCCATATGTTCGTCGACGAGTCGGTGTACGTAATGGGGCACGCCGAGAGCGCTGCCCACGTCGCGGCCATCATGCTGAATTTCACCGACGAGGTCGACCTGCTCACCCGAGGTAACGATCCCGAGTGGAGCGAGAAGACCGCCGAGATGCTCGAAAATCACCCGATCGACGTCGTACACGACGACGTCTCGGGGGTCCAGAACGGCGAGGACGGCTGGCTGAAAGCCCTCGAGTTCGAGGACGGGAGCGTTCGTGAATACAAGGGCGGATTCGCCATGTACGGCGCCGAGTACAACAACGGGCTCGCCAGAGAACTCGGGTGTGAGATCAACGACGACGGCACGATCGAGGCGGACGACCATGGGCGGACGTCAGTCGACGACGTCTACGCCGTCGGTGACTGTACGCCGGGCCACAATCAGATTCCAGTCGCACTCGGTCAGGGTGCAAAAGCCGGTATCGACGTGCACTTCCAGCTCCGAGACTTCCCACGGGACCCCGACCTCCTCGAGGAGCAGGGACCGGTACGTTCTGAAGAAGTCCCCGGGATTCCGGACGAACTGCTCGAACAGGCTGTCGACTTCCACACGTACGGAGAGTAAAATAGCCGTTCGCAGGGGGCCGCAGCGTCAGGCCGACTCCTCGGACTCGTCGATCGTACACTGATCGTTGTGGCAGTTCGTCGCCTTCTGCAACACGTCGAGATCGGGCTGTTCGTCAGGACTGCGAGCTGACCACGCGAACTGGATAACCCGAGCGGGATCGACGACGAACGTAGCGCGATTTGGGACATTGCGATGTCCATCGAATTCGTCGGCTAACACACCGTACGCTTGGCTCACCTGCCCATCAGTGTCCGATAGGAGAGGAAACTGGATGTTGTGCTTGGCTGCGTACTCGCGGTGGGCGTAGGCTCCGTCCGAGCCTACCCCGAGAACGACCACGTCGTCTAGGAGCGTGAGCCAGTCAGCGTCGCGTAAGGAACACCACTGGTCGGTACACGCCGGATGAAAATCGAAGGGGTAGAAGACGAGAACCACCGCCCAGCCCCGATCCGTGTACTCGGAAAGTCCGTGCGTTTCGATCGTCCCAGCGGCTGCTCCGGGGAGCGTGAAATCCGGTGCCTCCTGTCCGATACTGATCATGCGAACCAGTAACACAACCACGGACTTCAAGAAGCCGGGGGCGTGCAACGGCGTCACACAGAAGCGAACGTCGGCCTACTGTTCGAGTCGGACCCAGTCGTCGTCTCCAAACGGCGGTTCGTACTCGATATCGAGTCGGTCGTACACGGTTCGGGGGATACTGATATCCGCGAGATAGAGCTCTCCTGTGAGGGCATCGAGCCCCGTTTTCGGGAGGGCGAGTGTAACCGTCCGATCCGGCACAACTGCCCCGCCTAGTGATTCGCCGGTCGTGGCGTCGATACCCGACGGGACGTCGAGTGAGACAGTCGGTCCAGATAGGTCGTTCATCCGGTCGATGTACTCATCCGTTGGTGGCCGGACGTCACCACTGAGTCCGTAGCCAATCAAGGCGTCAACGATGGTCGTCCGTTCATCGGCGTCGGCGAGTGATTCGACACCGGAGGTGACCGAGACGTTCATTTCGTCCAGAATATGACTCTGGTGAGCCGCTGCGCCACTCAGTTCCTCTGGTGGTCTTTCTAAAACCACCTGAATAGGGATATCTCGATTGGCGAGGTGTCGTGCACAGGTGAGGCCACCACCGCCGTTTCCGCCGTTTCCAGCGACGACGATCACATCATCATCATCATCCCGAGCGTCGCGCACGTGCCCAGCGAGTATACGACCCGCGTTCTCCATCATCTGGAGTAACTGTAATCCGACATCCTCGACGGCGACACGGTCGACGTCTCGCATCTCGTGGGCGGTCACTGCCGTGACGGACCGTCCCGTCGACGTCCGAAACGAGTTTCGAGACATGTCTCACCCATGGCGGAGCACGGACAAATATCTCGCCAGTGGCGTCCGAAGCGGTCGAAACGCATCCTGCCCCCGATGTGGCTGTTCACAGTTGTTATTGATTGGCCTACCGTCCTCCGTGTATGCACATTCAGGACGTCCTCCCCCGGGACGCGATTCCAAGTATCGACGATCCGACCTTCGGCACGGAATACATCGGAGACGATGACGACGATGTAATCGTCGTCGAAACCACGCCTGCGCGGTCGTATCCGGTACGGATTCTCAGCTTTGACCTCCTCCACGCCCTGAAGGACGTGGAATCCGACCATCGGATTTCGGCCGACCGTGGCGTTCGAGGTTCCAACCCGCACTCAAGGGGAACCGGAGACACTCCGGAGGAACTCTCGTTTCCTCCCCCGTATAGGGCTGTGGCCCGGTCAAACAGGCCTCATCGGATTCCATGTCATCGCCGTGCGAACCACCGCTGGTTCGCCACCCCTTGTGGTTCGGGGACGGCTCTCACCGAATCCGTCCCAGTCCTGACAACAAAAGCCACAGTCTTGAATCTTCTGGAGAACGGGCCGGGGTCGCTCGACCCCCGCCTAAAGACGGGGGTATGCGCTTGTCTCTCTATCCAATACGCCGTTAGCGCTCTCGTAGTGGTCGTCGTCCTCGTCGAAGACGGCGACGAAGGCGTTGGTGTCGACGAACAGCGGCCGCGGCTGCGTCACGAGTCCTTTCCGTAGAGGAGTTCATCGGCCTGCTCGGACAGGTTCTCTTCTCCAGAGGCGAACGACGGTCGATCCGTGAAGATCGGGTCCGCCGGGTTGACGGGGTTGGGTTCGGCCGCATCGAGCCGCCAGTAGACGACCCGACCGGCGGTCTTCCGCCGCCCCACACGGCCCTGGTCGTGCAACCGCTCGAGCTTTCGGCGGGCTGAATCGTCCGAGCAGCCAGTTTCCGAGGCGACGTCGCCGGAGGTGACGACAGGGCCGTCGACGGCATCGAACACGGCAAGCACGTCTGAGAGGCTCACCTGTTCGGTGAACTGACCGTGCTCGTCCCGATTCTGGCTCATACGACAGGAAGAGAACCCACACACCAAAACCTTGCGCCGTACCCATTACGGGAACAACGCACGGGTACGCGGAGGAGTCGGTCTCGGGTCTCCCGGAGTAGTCCTAATACCTCGTCTTCGGCGTACTCACCGGCGGTGTCGTCCCAGGTCACGAACGACGGTAGGCCGGTCTCGACAGCGGCATCGTCGGGCAGGAGCGCCTCCACGTCGAACGTCCGGCAGGGACCCATCAGATACACGAGGAACCGTTCGCTCCGGACCGACGGGAGGGCCTCCGAACCGGCCACGTCTCGGGGGAGGTTCTCGAT
>JAZKRS010000112.1:0-4170 GCA_036626435.1 Haloarculaceae archaeon
GTTAAAAACGGCCGCCCGATATAGGGGGGTATGAGTAGCGAGAGCGAGCAAAAGCGCACACAGAAGTGCATCTCGTGTGGCATCAACATCACGGGGACGAACGCGGCGGCCTTCGACTGCCCCGAATGTGGCCACCGGATCTACCGCTGTGCGACGTGTCGCAAGCAGAGCAACCTCTACGAGTGCCCGGACTGCGGGTTCACGGGACCGTAACCATGGGGAAGGTAGCTGCCGAGATCAAGGTGATGCCACAGAGCCCGGACGTCGACCTCGACGAACTCCAGGAGCGCCTCGAGCAGGTTCTGCCGGAGGGCGCGAAAATAAACGGCTTCAAGCGCGACGACGTGGCCTTCGGGCTGGTCGCGTTGCTCCCGACGGTCATCGTCCCGGACGACACCGGCGGGACCGAAGCCGTCGAGGAGGCGTTCGGCGGAGTCGAGGGCGTCGAGTCGGTCTCGGTCGAGAACGTCGGCCGCCTGTGAATCGCCCGCAGAACGCACGGTTTATACGTTCGACCGGTCAACTCACGTCCAGGAATGCCCAACTCTAACGGACCTCGTCAGGGAACGCGGAACAAGCTCAGAAACGATCCGCGCGAGCGCGGAACCTCGCCGCCACAGCGTGCCGTTGCGGAGTTCGAGAACGGGGACTCGGTCCACCTGAAGCTCGACCCGAGCGTCTCCGACGGCCGCTATCACCCCCGGTTCGACGGTCACACGGGGACCGTCGCCGGGACACAGGGCGAGGCCTACAAGGTCAACATCACCGACGGTGGCAAGGAGAAGACGATCATCGTCAAGCCCGCACACCTCAAACGGCAGGAATGACTATATTCAAGGAGAAAGTCCACGAGGAGCATCTCACGATCGCCGAGACGAAGGAGATACTGGCGGACATCGAGGCAGATCGCGCCGCCGACGAGGAGCGCGAGATGCGCTACGAACTCGCGCGGGCGCTCGAGCACGTGAACCGGTTTGCAGTCCTCGACCCGGACGAGTCCCGGACGTTCGTCGAGGAGCTTCTGGAACTGGAGAAGGTCGACGAGGCGACCGCGTACAAGATTGCCGACCTCAAGCCACAGGACCGGGACGAACTCCGGGCGATCTACGCCCAGGAGCGGTTCTCGCTGTCCGGCGAAGAACTCGACGACATCATCAACGTTGTCAAGCGGTACGTCTAGGGCTGCTGAGGTTTAAGTACGCCGTCCCCGTAGACTACTGTCATGAGTGACGTTGAGCGCGACGAGGGGGGCGATGGCGAGGCTGTGGTGCTCGATTTCCTCCCCCACGGTCGCACAGAGGACGACCGCCCTCAGTACGAGAAACAGCCCCTGGCGTACGCTCTGGAGGTGGCGACGTTTCGCCTGTACGAACTTATCGTCGGCGACGACGAGGGGGTCACTATCGGAGATCGCGTCGACATCTACGACAGCGAGGCGTTCGAGCGGGTCACGGAAGTCGACTTCGAGGATATCCCCGGGGGCGCACAGTCAGAACTGAGCTACGCCGTCGAGGACCTCGTGGAATCCGAGGAGAAACGCTTCGTCGACTTCTACAACGACGCCCAGCCGATCACGCTCCGGCTCCACCAGCTCGATCTCCTGCCCGGCATCGGAAAGAAGATCCGCAACGGGGTTCTGGACGAACGAAAGCGCCGCCCCTTCGAGAGCTTCGGGAACCTCGAATCCCGTGTGGACGGGCTCCACAACCCCGACGAGGTGCTCGTCGAGCGCATCATGGAGGAACTGCGCGAGGAGGACCTGAAGTACCGGACCTTCGTCCGACGCGGGGAGTGATGGGTGGGAACCAGCGAGAATCGTCGGACGCGCCCCCCACCGGCGACCGTGATCCGGACGCACTCGTCAGGCGCGCCGGCGTCCGCGGGAACCCCGCCTTCGACCAGCACTTCCTCGTCGACGACCGGGTGCTCGACCGCCTGCCCGGGTACGCGACCGACGTCGCCGACGTCGCACACGTCCTCGAAATTGGCGCCGGGACGGGCGGGCTCACCGACCGGCTGCTCGCCGTCGGGGACCGCGTGACTGCGATCGAGCGCGACCCGACGCTTGCCGACTTTCTCCGTGAGGAGTTCGCCGCCGAGCGAGCGGAGGAGCGGCTCACGGTCGTCGAGGGGGACGCCCTCGAGGCCCCGCTGCCGGAGTTTTCGGCCTCGGTCTCGAATCTCCCCTACGGCGTCTCGAGCGAGATTGCCTTCCGGCTGTTGCCCCGGGAGCGCCCCCTCGTGTTGACCTTCCAGCGGGAGTTCGCCGAGCGGATGGCCGCAGATCCCGGATCCGACGAGTACGGCCGGCTCTCGGTGACTGCCGGCCACTACGCGGACGTCGAGATCGTCGAGACGATTCCCAGGGAGGCATTCGACCCACAGCCCCGAGTCGAGAGCGCCGTCGTTCGGACGTGCCCGCGCGACCCCGACTACGAGGTCCCGGACGACGACTTCTTCCTGCGCGTTCTGAAGGCCGTGTTCACCCAGCGGCGCAAGACGATGCGAAACGCGATCCGGAACACGGCACACATCTCGGGGCTCGGCGACCCCGACGCCGTGGTCGGGGAGGCCGGCGAGGACCTGCTCGCCCGGCGGGCCGGGACCGTCACGCCGGCGGAGTTCGCGTCGCTCGCAACGCTCGCCTGGGCGGTCGGTGACCCCGAGGACAGGCCCGACGCCGGAGAGAGCGACGGGTGGTGAGGATGGGCGAGAAGCGCCCCGACCTCGCGGAGCAGCGCGACATCGAGTCGGTCTACCAGCCCGCGGAGGACTCGCGCCTGCTCGCGGAGACGGCCGCCGCCCACGCCGAGCGTGGCGTCCGCGTCCTGGACGTGGGAACCGGCTCGGGGTACGTCGCCCGGCGGATTGCCGAGGAGACCGGGGTGGACGTGATCGCGTCGGACCTGAACCCGCACGCCTGCAGGGAGGCCAGGGCGAAAGCCGGCGTCCCGGTCGTCCGCGCTGATCTCCTCTCCCCCTTCCGGGAAGATGCCTTCGACGTGGTGACGTTCAACCCGCCTTACCTCCCGACGGACCCTGACCGCGAGTGGGGCGACTGGATGGAGGCCGCGCTGTCGGGCGGCGAGACGGGCCGCGAGGTGGTCGAACCCTTCCTCGGAGACCTGCGTCGCGTCCTCGCGCCCGGCGGCGACGCCTTCCTGCTCGTCTCCTCGCTGACCGGTGTCGAGGCTGTCCGGGACCACGCCCGCACCAGCGGGCTGACGACGATGGAGGCGGCGTCGGAGTCCCACCCCTTCGAGCGGCTGGTCGTCCTTCACCTCCGACCGAGCGATCCGGTCTCTCAAACGGCTGTTTGACCTACCACGGTGTTAATTGTCTCTCCCGGGGTAGACTGGGGCATGAGACGCAGAGAGATGCTCGTTGCGGCAGGCACAGCCCTCTCGACTGCAGTAGCCGGCTGTCTGAACGACGGCAGCGACGACCCGGCGGCGCAAAACGAGTCGGCGTCCACGCCCAGCGGGGCGGGACAGCGACGCGTCGTCACGGTCACCGGGTCGGGCGAGGTCAGCGGCGACCCGGACCGTGCGCTCCTGGAGTTCGAGATCCAGGCACGCGAGGACGAGGCCGGCGCAGTCCGGGACGACCTGGCCACGCGCGCGGAGGCGGTCCGGACGGCGCTGATCGAGGCCGGCGTCGACGAAGATCGGATCACGACCAGCCGGTTCCGGATCCACGAGCGCATCGATCGGCGCCGCATGCGGGAGGCAGACGTCGATCCCGACAACCCCGAGGCCCGCGAGCGGTTCAGGTTCTACCAGGGGACACACTCCTTCGAGGTCGAGGTCGAAGACATCGACGCGGTCGGCTCGATGATCGACACCTCGGTCGACGCGGGCGCAGACGAGGTCGGCCGCGTCGTGTTCACACTCTCGGAGGAAAAGCGGACGGAGTTGCGCGAGGAGGCGATCCGGAAGGCCGTCCAGAACGCGCGCTCGGAGGCCGACGCCATCGCAAGCGAAGTGGACGGCGAAATCGTCGAGGCCACCGTCGTCGACGCTTCCAGGGGACGCATCGCTCCCGTCGAGCGGTCGGGCGACGCCGCCCTGGCAGCGACGCCGGCCCCCGAGCCCACACCCCAGCCGCGCACCGGCGTCGAACCCGGTGACGTGACCGTCTCGGTCGACGTCGACGTCCGGTACACGATGC
>JAZKRS010000113.1:0-3903 GCA_036626435.1 Haloarculaceae archaeon
TATAGCCGTCAGTATGACGAATCTGGCGCCGAAGTTCGGGCCGGCAGGTCGGGTACCGAGGTTACCTGTCCGTAACCTGGTTTCTCACATTTCAACAAGAGGTTATCCGTATCGCGCTGTCCCGGGACGTATGGAGTGATCCGGGCGACCCGGGGCTCCAGTGATACACATGGTCGAAATCACGCTACTCGGCGGACTCGTCGGGGGAGTCGTAGCGACGATCGTAATGACCATCTTCATGATGGCACTCGGGGACGACTCCCCGCCACCGACGGCGCTGTTCTGGGCGAAATACGTCGGCGACGATGACCCGGATGCGTACATGATGCAGGGGATGATCCTGCACATGCTGTATGGCGTCGTCGCGGCCATCGTACTGGCCCTCGGGCTGCCCGCAGTCGGCTTCGGCGACGTGCCACTCGGGATAGCAGTTGGTGCGGGAATCGCGTACGGTGTGGTCCTGTTTGTCGGGGCCGCGGTCTTCTGGATGAACGTCGTGCTCGGTCTGGACCCGGAACCGAAAGAGATCGGGTCCTTCCTGCTCTTTCACCTGATCTACGGTGCAGTCCTCGGAGGCACACTCGGCGCGGGTGTAGTCTGACCACCGGACAACGAGCAAACTGATGAACCGAGAAAACTGCCCGGTGCTGGCGGCGGTCGTCGAACGCTACGACAGAACCGGCGAGCCCGTGTCGCCGGCGTCGGTGACGGGGGCGCTCGGGCGCGAGGAGGAGGCTGTCGCCAGCAAGCTGACACAGCTGGCTGCCTGCGAATTGCTCGCGACCGCCGGCGATGGGTACCGGCCGACAGTGACCGGGCGGGAGTTTCTCGCACTCGACGTGGATTGTGGGCCGTTCATCGTGGACGTCGACGAGTCTGGCTGACCGACTCGCGCGAAAATATTTTACGCGGCCCACTCAGTTGTACACGTACGACGCAACGCCCTATGAGCAACGAGAATACCGACAGCGCGGTCTTTCGCTCTGGCAAGTCCGAAAGTGGCGACCTCACCGACCGTCCGTACTCGATCTACCGCTGTACAGACTGTCACAACGTCGTCCTCTCGATGCAGGAGTGTGGCGGGGGGATGACCTGTCACGGCGAGCCGATGGAACAGGTCACCGAAACGACGATCGACGTCCAGCCCCCGGATCTGCGGGAGGTGTTGCTCGATGCCTTCGGCCTCCCGAAGGCCGGGCTCGACATCTGTCTGTGTGTCATCGGTGAGGGGCCGCTCTCGCCGGCGGAAGTCGCCGAGAAGCTCGACTACGACGAGAGCACGATCCGGTCGTATCTCAACGAACTCGTCGACCTGGGGCTGCTCCAGAAGTCACAGCTCAACCGCGAGGGGGGCGGGTTCGTCACCGTCTTTCACTCCGTCGACCTGGAGGAGATGCGCAAGGAGACGCTGACGGGGTTTTACGTCTGGGCCGGCGAAGCCGCAGCGCTCATCGAGCAGGCGAACCTCACCAAGGAGGACTACCTCGAGTCCGACCACGAGAGAGGGCTCGACGCGGTGTTCTGGGAACAGTTCGACGACGCACGCTCTGGCGAGTAGCGCAGTATTAATATTTTTCGGTGATGTGGCACGCGGCTGCCAGTCGGAGCTACGTTAAGAGGGGTGTGACGCGTTCGTTCTGGTAGTCCGATGAGTTCCGAACGACACACGACAACCGCGTGGACGAGCGAAAAACGGGCAGTCGAGACGCCGCTGTTTGCCGACCCCGAGACGGCGCTACAGACGACGCGCGACATCGTCGGGCGCAAGTGGCACCCGGTGTTGCTGTTCTATCTGCTCCAGGAGGGGCCGCTCGGATTCAGCGCGCTCAAGGAGTGTGCCGACGGCATCTCGTCGAAGATGCTCTCCGAAAGTCTCACCGATCTGGAAGAGGCGGGGCTGATCACGCGGCAGGTGCTCGACGAACAGCCAATCCGCGTGGAGTACACCGTCTCGGAACGGGGCGAGACGCTCGGGCCGGTCATCGAGGCGATGGTCGACTGGGGCATCCAGGAGGAGCAGTAGATGTCACACTACGACGTCCTCGTCGTCGGCGGCGGGACAGGGAACAACGTCGCGGCGGCCGCAGCCGAGGCCGGTCTCGATACGGCGCTCGTCGAGAAGGGGCCGCTTGGTGGGACCTGCCTGAACCGCGGCTGTAACCCCTCGAAGATGGTGATCCAGGCGGCGGTCGCCGCCGACAGCGTCCGGACGGCCGGACAGTTCCACGTCGACGCCACGCTCGAAGGGATCGACTTCGCCGGCGTCGTCGACGACATGGCACAAACGCTTGGCCCCATCGCCGAGGACATGGAAGAGCGGTACCGCGAGAAGGAGGATCTCACGCTCTATTCGGACGAGGGCGTCTTCGTCGACGACCGGACCGTCGAGGTCGGCGGCGAGGAAATCAGCGGGGAGAAGGTGGTCGTCGCCGCCGGCTCGCGTCCGCTCGTCCCACCCATTGACGGCCTCGACGAGGTGGACTACCTCACCAGCCAGGACGCACTCTACCTGCGCGAACAACCCGACAGCCTCGTCGTCATGGGCGGGGGCTACATCGCTGTCGAACTCGGCTACTTCTTCGAGGCCCTCGGGACAGACGTGACCATCGTCGAGATGATGGACACGCTCGTCCCCCGCGAGGACGACGACCTCTCGGAGGCGTTCACCCAGATCGCACGGGAGCGCCACGACGTCTACACCGGCCACCGCGCGACGGCAGTTGAGCACCGTGACGGCAAGGTTGCCGTCCACGCCGAGACCGAAGGCGGCGAAGAGGCGCTCGTCACCGGCGACGAACTGCTCGTCGCGCTGGGGCGCCGGCCCAACACCGACACGCTCGACGTCGAGGCGGCGGGCATCGCGACCGACGAGGACGGCTTCATCGTGACCAACGACAGGCTGGAGACCAGCGCCGACGGCGTCTGGGCACAGGGTGACATCGCCGACAACGCGATGTTCAAACACTCCGGCGACTACGAGACACAGGTCACGGTCGACAACGTCGTTCACGGCGCAGACAGCGAGGCCGACCTCGCTGCGATGCCCCACGCCATCTTCACCGAGCCACAGATGGCGGGCGTCGGCAAGACCGAACAGGAGCTACGGGACAGCGACACGGAGTACGTCGTCGGCCGGCAGTCGCTCCCGGAGACGCCGATGGGCAGGGCGAAAAAGCTCGACCACGGCTTCGTGAAGGTGCTGGCTTCCCCGGACGGCGAGATTCTGGGCTGTCACATGCTCGGCCACGAGGCGTCGACAATGATCCACGAGGCCGTCGTGGCGATGCGGTCGGGCAGCGGGACCGTCGACGACGTGACCGGGGTCATCCACGCCCACCCGGCGCTGAACAAGGCCGTCCAGTACGCCTTCGAAGACGTGCCGGTCTGAGAGCACGGTCAGGAGTCGAGCCGTTCGAGGGCCTCTCTCGCGGCTGCTTTTGCATCGTCGACCCGTTCGTCGGCCTCGGGATGGCCGGTGTCCTCGACGTTGTCGAGCAGTTCCACGACCTGTCCGACCCGCCGCCGGACGGTATCGGCCGCGGGCTCTCCCCGGGTGAGGTCCGTGGCGACGGCCTGTGCTTCCCCGATCCAGCGAGCGGCGGTCCGTTCGACCGGGAGTTCTTCCGTGGCCTGCAACGCCTCGGCGATGTCCGCGAGGAGCGCTTGCGTCCGGTCCTCAGCCATCGTCCGGGACGGGCGCGTCGGAGGGTGTCTCGAATCGAGCCATGGAGCGTATACCGGGAGTGGCGGCAAAAGGGTTGGGCGGGCCGTTTCGGGTCAGCCGTGGCTATCTGTCGGAGTGACGAGGAGGGTGGAGCGACGCTACGCCTGTGGGCCGTCGTCTTCGAGCAGCGTATCGGAGGTGTCGCCCTCGCTGGATTCCCAGACGACGCGGAGTTCGTA
>JAZKRS010000114.1:0-3513 GCA_036626435.1 Haloarculaceae archaeon
TCGGGAACCGGAATCGACCGCTCGCCGGCCAGGTAGTCCCCGGTGACCGACTCCTCGGCCTCGATCACCTCGTCGATGGAGCCGTTGACGACCACCTCGCCGCCGCGCTTGCCGGGGCCGGGGCCCATGTCGATGATGTTGTCCGCCCGGCGCATCGTCTCGGTGTCGTGTTCGACGACGATGAGGGTGTTCCCGATGTCGCGGAGTTCCTCGAGTGTGTCGAGCAGGCGGTCGTTGTCCCGCTGGTGGAGGCCGATGGAGGGCTCGTCCAGCACGTACAGCACCCCGACGAGCCCCGACCCGATCTGGGTCGCCAGCCGGATGCGCTGACTCTCACCTCCAGAGAGCGTCGAGGCCTCCCGGTCCAGCGTGAGATACTCCAGGCCGACCTCGCACATGAACCCGAGGCGGGCTCGAATCTCCTTCAGGATCTCCTCGGCGATTTTCGTCTCGCGGTCGTCCAGAGTCGCCTCCATGCCCTCGAAGTGTTCCAGGGCGTCGCCGATCGACATCTCGTTGACCTCGGTGATCGAGACCCCGTCGACCAGGACGGCTCGCGACTCGGCTTTCAGGCGCGTGGCCTCACACTCCGGGCAGGTGGTGACGGCCATGTACTCCTCGATGTGCTCGCGGGCACGGTCGCTGTCGGTCTCGATGTGGCGGCGCTCCAGATTGGGGATGACGCCCTCGAACGCTTCAGTCTTCTCGCGGGTGCCGTTCTTGGTCGTCCACTCGAAGTGAACCCGGCCGTCGGTGCCAGAGAGGAACTGCCGCCGGATTTCGGGATCCAGCTCCTCGAAGGGGGTCTCGAGCGAGACGCCGAAGTGCTCGGCGACGTTGTCCAGCTGCCGCGAGTAGTAGGTGCGGTTGTAGCTCCAGGGCTCGAAGACGTGTTTGAGCGGCTTGGATGTGTCCTGGACGACGAGGCCCTCGTCGACCTCCTTGGTCGAGCCGATGCCCTCACACTCGGGGCAGGCGCCGTGGGGGCTGTTGAACGAAAACGAGCGGGTCTCGATCTCGCTGATGTCGATGCCACAGTGCGTGCAGGCCAGCTCCTCCGAGAACTCGACGACGAGGCGGTCGTCCGCTCGCGGATCGGCATCCTCCCCGCTCGCGTCTTCCGAGGCGCGTCGCCCCTCGCCGTCTGACAGGTCGCCGGTCGACCGGGCGCGCGACCCGCCAATGTCGACGTCGGCGTCCGGGAAGATGACCTTCAGCAGGCCGTCGGCCTCCTCCAGGGCGGTCTCGACGGAGTCGGTCAGCCGCGAGCGGGCGTCCTCGCGGATCCGCACGCGGTCGACCACCACGTCGACGGTGTGGTCGTAGTTCTCGTCCAGATCCGGGCGTCCTCGGGCCACGCCCGAGGGCTCGTCGGACGGAGTCTGACGGTGGTCGACGGTGAGGTCGTACGGCTGGCCGTCGACCTCGACGCGGGTGTAGCCCTCGCCCACGAGGTCGTCGAACAGGTCCTCGAAGGCGCCCTTCTGATCGCGGACGACCGGGGCACAGATCTTCGCGCGGGTGTCCTCGGGGACGTCCATCAGGCGACGGACCATCTGCTGGGCGCTCTGTTCGCCCACCTCGCGGCCACACTCGGGACAGTGTGGCGTCCCGACACGGGCATAGAGGAGACGGAGGTAGTCGTGGAGTTCGGTGACGGTCCCGACCGTCGATCGGGGGTTGTTAGCGGCGTTTTTCTGGTCGATGGAGATCGCAGGCGAGAGGCCCTCGACGTTCTCGACCTGGGGTTTGTCCATCTGCCCGAGGAAGTTCCGGGCGTACGCCGAGAGTGACTCGATGTAGCGGCGCTGTCCCTCGGCGTAGATCGTCTCGAAGGCGAGCGAGGACTTGCCCGATCCCGAGAGGCCGGTCACGACCGTTAGCTCCTCGCGGGGCACCTGGATGTCGACGTCTTTGAGGTTGTGTTCCTCGGCCCCGCGCACCTCGATGTAGTCGCGGCTCATCTAGCCACTGCCAGGGCTGGGGACAGTGAAACCCTGTCGGTTCCGGGTCGGGGCGGCACTCGCCCGACAGTCGAAAAGAGGAGCTACACCACCTCGCCGTCGAGCCAGAGATGGACCAGTGTCCCGACGTAAAACGTGCCGGCGACGCCGACGGCGACCAGGCGGGCGGGCGGGGCCCGGCCGGCAGTGACGGCCCAGACGCCGGCAACGAGCGCACCCACGAGCAGGAGGTTGATCGCGGGGCTGTGCGTCCAGCCGCGGTGTTGTCGCGTGACGAGGCCGATGACCGGGTTCACGAGCGCCGCGGCAACCAGCGCCCCGAGGGCCGTGAGAGCGAGTCCGGCGACCAGCGGCGGGACAGCCACGCCCGCACTCAGGGACTCACCGAACCCGAGAACGGCTCCCCAGTTGGCGGCCGCGATGCCCACGACGGCGAGCGCCCCGAGGATGCGAAAGCCGCGCACCGCCTTCCGGCGAGGGATGGACTTGTGGTGGTCGATGTCGGGGTAGATTGCGCCGACGAACGTGGTCACGCCGGCAGCGGCGGCACCCGCGAGCGCGAGCAGGGGCGCCTCGAGAAGCGTGTAGACGCCGGCTCCGAGCCCGGCTGCCACGACCACCGCGCTGATGCGCCCCCAGCGGGCGTGGGTCGGATAGTTCGGCACAGCCCGGGTTGTGTGCGCAGCGATATATGTCACACCCTTTCGGGGAGCCATCCGCCGCTCACTTCGACGTTCTGGCCGCTGACGTAGCCGCTGCCGTCGTCGAGGAAGAACCGGACTGCCTGCTGGATGTCCTCGAAGGACGCGGGCCGCCCGCGCGGGAGTTCCTCTGGGAACTCCTCGGAGTTTTCGACGACGTGTGGCGAGACGGCGTTGACGGTGACCCCGTCGTCCTGGGTGTCGGCGGCGAGCATCCGCGTGAACATGAGGACGCCGGCTTTGGCCGCGAAGTAGGGGAAGTTCTTCGGGCTGACCAGCCCCTTCTCGCTGGAGGCGTACCCGACGTTGACGATGCGCCCGTAAGACTGGCCCCGCATCGCCGGGAGCGCGCGCTTCGAGCAGAGGTAGGTCGCGTCCAGGTTCGTCTCCATCACCGTCCGCCAGGTCCCGTAATCGATGTCCTCCCAGTGTGTGGGGGCGAACGCGCCGACGTTGTTCACGAGCACGTCGACGGCCCCCAGGTCGGCCTCGACGGCATCGAAGATGGCCGCAACCTCGCTGGGGTCGGTCACGTCCCCCTGGACCGTCGTCGCACGGCCGCCGTCCTCGCGGATGCGCTCGGCAGTTTCGCGTGCGGCCGCCTCGCTCGTCCGGTAGTGGACCGCGGCGTCGGCGCCGTCCTCGGCTATCGCCAGCAGGACTTTTCGACCGACGCCGCGCGCGCTACCGGTCACGAGCGCAACCTTGCCCGACAGATCGGGTGCGATCATGCCCCGTCCTTGGGGCGGCGACGGCTTGAAGCCTCCACTCCAGCTGTCCCCGCAAGTGTCAGATCCCCCACGAGGGTTTATGAACACGTATGGAGCGACAGACAATCTCCGTCACCG
>JAZKRS010000115.1:0-3068 GCA_036626435.1 Haloarculaceae archaeon
CGACCGCCGCGAGGTGCTCGATCGCATCAGGGAAGCCGCCCGGTAGCTACCCCTCGACGACGACCTCGCCGACCATGCCCGCACCCTCGTGGGGGATGCAGACGTACTCGTGGGTCCCCGGCGTCTCGAATGTCCGGACGTACGACTGGCCGTCCACGACCGCCCCCATGCCTTCCTCCCAGCCCTCGCGTGCGGCCTCCTCGGAGTCGAACCCGCCCGAGGCCCAGTACTCGGCGCCCTCGGGGATGCCGGCCCCGTAGGCCGTCACCGAGTGCGGTTCGCCGGCGGCGAACTCCCAGGCGATGGTGTCTCCGGCCGAAATCGTGAGCGATTCCGGATCGAAGCTGACCGCCTGCATCGCCACGACGTGATCAGCCTCGTCCGGGACGCCCTTGACGACGTTCGGCCCGCCTTCGAGGTCACTCTCCGAGTGGCCGCCGCCCCCGGACAGCCCGCCAGTACGGCCGCTGCCACGAACCCGCTCGCCGTCAGTACACGCCGTCGACTCTGTTGCATACAGCCGATTTTGGCTGGCCTAAAAACTTAGTTCCACCGATTTTTCGGCGCGCCTAAAAGATAGCGCTGTTGCGGAAAACGGCGCGTTCCCGTGGAGTCCCGTACGGTCGGCGTCACCACGACAGCCGGATACGGTTGCCGGCCTCGACGCCGAAGGTGTCGTCGCCCCGGCCCTGGTTGACGGCGAGTTCGACGTTGCCGTGGCTGCCGACGGTGACGACGCGGTGGCCGGGATCGACCGCGGCGTAGGTGCGCCGGGCCGAGGCCCAGACGCCGTTTGCCTTCACGTGCGAGCCAAAGCGGTCCGCGAGGGTGTCACCGGGGATATTCGTGATGACGTTACCGAACCCGTCGACGGTGATGGCCTCCCCGACTGCGGCGTCATCCTCGACGGTCGGTTCGGGCAACGTCAGGTCCTCGTAGCACTCTGTGCGGGCGAATCCCTCCCGACGTTCGAAGCTCTCCACGCCGGCGGCGTGGACGCGCCCGGCCGCCGGGGCGAAGACGTCCCGCCCGTGAAACGTCGAACTCTCGGCGACCGGCGGCCAACGACCGGGGTCGCCCCCCTCGTCGGGATCGGGGTCGGCGTAGGCCACCTCGAAGATCTCAAGCGTGCCGTCGGCGAGCGCGCGTGCTGCCGGGAGGAGGACGCCGTTGTCGGGGCCGACCAGCGCGTGCCCGCCGGCGCGGACGACGACTGCTGACCGCTCTGTCCCGACGCCGGGATCGACGACAACGAGGTGGACGGCCGGCGGGAAGTACGGGAGGATCTCACGCAGCCAGAACCCCGCCGCGCGGACATCCTGGCGCGGAAACTCGTGTGCGACGTCGACCAGGCGGGCGTCGGTCTCCTGGAGGATGACGCCTTTCATCGCGGCTGGGTACGGTGACCCGAAGTCGGAGCTGAGGGTTATCATACGTGTGCGATGGCGGCCCCAACGACTTTTGACTTCCTCCCCGCGCTACGCTAAAGCGCGAGGCTTTCTCCTCGCACTTCCGTAACCACGGGTATCGAAGAGGCGAGCGACCTGTGCCCCAGTCTGCCTGGAGCGACCGCGAAACTTCCCGATCCTGGCTGGAGCAGCGACCAGAGACACTCTGCCTGGTTGGAGCGAAACTATACAAACCTCTCAACAAAATATCCCACCACGATGCAGCCGGACCCGTTCGCCATCGATGAGGCGTCGGCAATGGTGAACGACGTCATCGACCGGATTACCGACGCCGTCATTGCCGAACGGTACTTCCTCGAAACCGTTCTCACCGGTGTACTCGCCCGCCAACACGTCCTCCTCGAAGACGTGCCCGGGACGGGCAAGACACTCACGGCGCGGGTGCTCGCGCAGGCGCTTGCCCTGGATTTCAACCGGATCCAGTTCACGCCGGATCTCCTCCCGAGCGACATCACCGGCTCGAACATCTACAATGAACACGAGGTGGAATTCGAATTCAACGAGGGCCCCGTGTTTGCGAACCTCGTCCTCGCGGACGAAATCAACCGGGCGCCACCCAAGACCCAGGCCGCATTGCTCGAAGCGATGGAGGAAAAGCAGATCACAGTCGACGGGGACACTCACGCCCTCCCGAACCCGTTTGTCGTCATTGCGACCCAGAACCCGATCGAACAGGAGGGGACGTTCGAACTGCCGGAAGCCCAACGGGACCGGTTTATCGTCAAGACCACGATGGGATATCCGGCGCGGGAGGGTGAACTCGAACTTGTCGACCGGCGGTCGAACCGACGCATGCAGATCCCCGATGTCGATCCCGTCGTCTCGACGGCTGATGTCCGGCGGCTCCAGCAGACGCCTGAAACAGTTCGCGTGGACGACTCGATTCGCGAGTATCTCGTCGACCTCGCCCGCGCGACCCGCGACGTTCCCCAGGTCGAGACGGGCGTCTCCCCGCGCGGGATCCAGCGGCTGTTCGAAGCCGCACGGGCCCGGGCCGTCATCGCGGGCCGGGAGTACGTCGCTCCGGACGACGTAAAACAGGTCGCACGGCCCGTGATGCGGCACCGTCTCGTCCTCACTGCCGAGGCATCGATCCAGGGCGTCACCGGGTCAGAGATCGTGGCGGACCTGCTCGACCGGCTCGAGGTCCCCGCTGTCTCACCCCGGTAGTCGACAAAGAAGCACGCAAACGGATGGTTATCGATCGGTGCCGCGGACTCCTCGTGGACCCACGAGCGTAGCGGGGTCATACACAGCAGAGAGCCCTGCCGTGACCGAGGGAGAGCAGATGAATGGCTGTCGTGAAGGTTTCATTGGGTTGTTGAGAGGGGGCGATCAATCAGCGTGCGCCACCGGGTTCGCTGCCTGATCAGTGTCTGAGTCGACGGTACGCCAGCGATACAGCGCGTAGGCAACTGCGCCAGTTGTGACGAGTCCAGCGAACAGGGTTCGACTGAGCTCCATATCCGACAGTTGCACGTCACAGGGATAAATGGGAAACCACTGTTTCAGGCTCAGCAACGTTGCTTTCTGGCCCCACGGCCGGTTGCATTCAGACAGGAATCGTGGGCGGTCCGCCGTCATACTGACGGCTATACC
>JAZKRS010000116.1:0-2911 GCA_036626435.1 Haloarculaceae archaeon
GGCGGCGACGGTGGCGACGGCGGCAGTACGGATGGCGAGGACGGCGGGATGGACACCGTCAGAGCTGCCTGGGTGTACAACTCGGAGGTCGGCGACCTCGGGTGGTCGTGGGCCCACAACGAGGGGCGCAAGGCGACGGCAGAGGAGTTCGACTGGCTCGAGACCGACTTCACCGAGGCTGTCGCGCCGGAGGACTCCGAGCGCATCTTCAGACAGTACGCGAACGACGACTTCGACATCGTCTTCGGGTGCACGTTCGGGTACCAGGATCCGATGGTGACCGTGGCCGAGGACTTTCCGGATATCTACTTCGAGCACAACACCGGCTACGCGACCCGCGAGAACATGGGTCGGTACATGGGCCGCATCTACCAGGCCCGGTACATGGCCGGCGTCGCGGCCGGGATGATTACCGAGTCGAACACGCTGGGGTACGTCGCGGCGTTCCCGATTGCGGAAGTCGTCCGCGGGATCAACGCATTCACGCTGGGTGCGGCCTCGGTCAACGACGGGATATCGACGAAGGTGCGGTGGACGAACACCTGGTTCGACCCGCCGACCGAACAGGAGGCTGCGAACTCGCTGATCGACGAGGGAGCCGACGTGATGGCCCAGCACCAGGACTCGCCCGCGGCGGTCCGGGCCGCAAACGAGGGCGACATCTGGTCGACCGGCTACGACGCGCCGATGGGCGAGTTCGGCGGGGACAAATACATCACCTCGCCGATCTGGAACTGGGAGGAGTTCTACATCCCGACCGTCGAATCCGTCCGCGAGGGAGCCTGGGAGGCCGACGCCTACTGGGAGGGGCTCAACGCAGGGATCGTCGACCTCTCGGAGTGGGGGCCGAACGTCCCCGAAGACGTCAAATCGGAGGTCACGGACATCCGCTCGGGGATCGAGAGCGGCGACATCGACGTCTGGGCGGGCTCACAGTTCGAAGGGGAGAACGACAAGTTCCTCTTCCAGGACATGAGCAGCTACGTCGAGCAGGTCGAGGGCGAAGTCCCGAGCTGACGGGCCTCTCGAAGCCGTACTGGTCGGCCCCATCCAGTTCCGGCAATTACTTTTAGACGGGGCTAGTGAGGGTTATCATGGGCGATTCGACTGAGCGAGACGAGCGTACAGCGACATCAGATATCTTCGAGTGCATCGGCGACACGCCCCTGGTCGAGTTGACGGACGCAAGCGAGGAGGCAAACGCAACGATCTACGGGAAGATGGAGTTCTTCAACCCCTCGAACAGCATCAAGGACCGCATCTACCACGAGATGATCACGGCGGCCATCGAGAGGGGCGACCTCGAACCAGGGATGGAGATTCTGGAGTGTTCGACCGGCAACGCCGGCATCGCGTGCACGTTCGTGGGGACGCGGCTGGGCTACGACGTGACTATCGTCATGCCCGAGGGCATGAGCGAGGAGCGAAAGAAGGTCATCCGCGCGTACGGCGGCACGCTCGTCGAGACGCCGGGCGGCGAGAGCGACGTGGACATCTCGATGGAGAAAGTCGAGGAGATGCTCGAGGAGTCGCCGGGCGACTACTGGTTCCCCAACCAGTTCAGCAACCCCGACAACCCGGTGGCCCACGAGGAGACGACCGGCGTCGAGATCCTCGACCAGATCGGCGGCGCCCCCGACGCCTTCCTCGCCGGACAGGGGACCGGCGGAACGGTCACCGGCGTCGGGCGGACGCTGCGCGAGGAGGATCCGGACGCGGCGATCTACGCCCTCGAGCCAGCCGAGGCGCCGCTTTTGTCCAGCAAGCAGTGGGGCACCCACGACATCGAGGGGATCGGCGACGGGTTCGTCCCCGAGAATCTCGACCCCGAGCTGATGGACGGCGTCGTCGCCGTCGAGAGCGAGGCGGCACTCGAGCGGTCGCGATCCCTCGCCGAGGACGAAGGCATCTTCGCTGGGATTTCGAGCGGTGCCAACGTCGAGGGCGCGATCCGCCTCTCCGAGGACCGCCCCGAACTCGACGATATCGTCACCATCATCTGTGACACCGGCCACCGCTACTTCACGACGAAGCTGTTCGAGCCGGATCACGAGATCGACGTCCCAGACAGAGAGCACCCCCTCGACGAGTACTCGAAGAGCGTCCTCGAAGAGTATCAGGACGACTGGCACATCGTGGAGTGATACTAACGGCTATACGCCCGTGAGCGATTTCGACCCCCCGCGGGGTCGACTCTGCTCACGAAGTTATAGCCGTCAGTATGAGGGCAAAGGCCTTGGATGCTGGCGCTGTATAGGCCCCACAGACTCTATGATTCCGGACCCGTCAGCCACTCCCGACCGCCAACCACGCCCCCCGGAACGGCCCTTTCGCGCAGACGGGGGACCGTCGGTCGGCGGTGTTCTGCTGGCAGCCGGGATGGGAACCCGGTTCGAGGGAGGGAACAAGCTGCTGGCCGAGATCGACGGGGAGCCGATCGTCCGCCGCGCAGCCAGAACACTGGTGGAATCGTCGGTTTCCGAGGTCGTGGCCGTGCTGGGTCACCAGGCCGACGCAGTCGAGGATGCCATCCAGGGTCTCGGGCTCGCCCTGCGGTACAACGACCGCTACGAGGAGGGACAGAGCACGTCTGTCGCGGTGGGCGTCGATGCTGCCCGCGAGCGCGGGTGGGACGCGGCCGTCTTCGCGCTCGGGGACATGCCATTCGTCGACCGGGAGAGTGTCGATAGACTCGTGAGAGCGTACGTCAAGGGGGCCGGAAGGGTCCTGGCCCCCGAACACGACGGGACACGGGGCAACCCGGTCCTGTTCGACAGCCAGCACTTCGACGCGCTCGCAGACGTCACCGGCGACCGGGGCGGCAGAGAGATCGTCGCATCGGAGGGGACACTCGTTCCCGTCGACGACGCCGGTGTTTTATACGATATCGATAGGAGAGATGATATATAAT
>JAZKRS010000117.1:0-2609 GCA_036626435.1 Haloarculaceae archaeon
AGTATCAAAAGTTACGTCGACCGGTATATAAGCCCGTGAGCGATGTCGACCCCCGCGGGGTCGACTCTGCTCACGACGGTATAGCCGTCAGTATCAGGACAGTGAGCGCATGGCGTGGTAGAACCGCTGGAATGCGGTCAGGTGTCCCACGACAGCGAGAACGACGAGTAGCCAGCCGACGAGCGTCAACCCCTGTACGGGCCCGTCGACTACCGCCATTCCGACGGTGACGACACTTATCAGTGCGAGCCGGTCGGCCCGGCCGAGCGCACCGCCGTAGACCCGATCAAGGCCGACCGCCTGTGCCTGCGTCCCGAGATAGGAGGTCATCAGGACCCCCGTCACGGCGGCGATCCCGACGGCGTACCGGCCGACACCCCCGGCCAGCCCGGCGATGATTACGATGTCCGCATAGCGATCGAGGACGTGATCGAGCAGGTCGCCAGCGGCCGAGTCGACCGACAGCTCACGTGCAAGCGCGCCGTCGAGCAGGTCGAGCCACCCGTTCAGGAAGACCAGGACGGCACCGGCGACGTACAGCAGGGGTTCTTCGCGGGCGGCGTAGAAACACAGCCCGGCGCCGGACGCGACGACGATTGCCAGCACGCTCACCCCGTTCGGCGTGAGCCCGACGCGCGAGGCGAGGGCGACGAACGGCGCTATCGCCCGATTCGCGAGCGGACGCAACCTGTCGAGAGTCATAGGTAGTCGACGAACGAGACGGTCCCCACCGCGGGGTCGCGGTCCCCGGCGACGACCGCTTCGATCGCAGCGGCCACCGCTCCGGGGGATCGGTCGGTCGTGTCTATCTCGTAGACGTTCCCTTCGCCGTGTTCGGCGACGGCCTCCGAGAGTATGACGTCCAGCGCCTCGCTCTCGGCATTTTCCGCGATAGTGTCCTCCGGTTCGCCGCGCTCGGCGAGGCGCGTTTCGATGACCTCGGGGTGACACCGGAGGACGACGATGCGGTCGGCCGCGAACCGGTGGGCCAGGTGAGACTCGAAGAGGATATCCTTGCGGCCTGCAAGCCACTCCGCGACGGCGTCGATGTCGGCGACGAGCGTGTCGCGCGTTTCGTCACGGCCTGTCGTCAGCCCCTGCTCGCGGATGACTTCGTTCAAGTGAACGACATCGAGGTCACCCTCGAGCCGTTCGGTGGCTGTCGTCTTTCCGGTCCCTGGGGTGCCGGTGACCGCGACTCTCATTGCTCGATCACCTCGTTCAGGATCTCGACGGCGCGTTTCGTGGTCTCGCGGGTGCCACAGGTGATACGGATGCACTCCGGGAGGCCGAAGCTCGAACAGTCACGGACGATGACGCCCTCGCGCTGTGCCGCCGCTGTCACGGCCTCCCCGTCGCCTACCTCTGCGAGGACGAAGTTGCCGCCGCTCTTCCAGGTGTGCGCGTCGAGCGTGTCGTGCATGTACTCGCGGGCCCAGCGTGCCGTCTCGACGGTCCGGTCGACGTGGTCCTCGTCGTCGAGTGCGGCAATGCCGGCGCGGCAGGCCAGGGAGTTGACGGCGAAGGGCGTGTTGACCCGCTCGTAGGCCGCCCCCCACTCCGAGGGGACGATGGCGTACCCGAGGCGGAGCCCCGCGAGCCCGTAGGCCTTCGAGAACGTCCGGAGGATTGCCACATCGTCGCGCTCGTCGACGAGTCCCCGGGTGCTCGGCGCGTCGGTAAACTCCGCGTACGCCTCGTCGACGAGGACCAGCGTCTCCTCGCTCGTCTCCCGGGCGACTGTTTCGATGTCGGAAAGTGCCATCTCCGAACCGGTCGGGTTGTGTGGCGTCGTGACGTAGACGATGCGGTGACCGTCGTAGCAGTCCAGAATCGCATCCGCGGTCTGTTCGAAATCCTCTGTCTTGTGGAGGCTATAGTGATCGACGGATGCGTCCCGGTACCGGGCGCTCATGGGGTAGTAGGCGAAGCCAGGGTCCGGGACGAGCACGCTGTCTCCGGGTTCGAGGAAGGCGCGGGCGACGTAATCGAGGACGCCGTCGCCGCCGGGCGAGAGCCAGACCTGCGCGGGAGCCAGGCCCCAGCGGTCTGCGAGTTCGTCCGTGAGGTCGGTGTGGACGGCCTTCGGGTACGTGTGGACCGCGGGGGCGGCGTCGCGGATGGCCTCGACTGCGGCGGGGCTGGGGCCGAACGGGTTCTCGTTCGAGGACAGTTTCACGAGGTCGTCGGGGTCGAGATCGAGATCGCGTGCCACCTCTTCTACCCCCCGGCCCGCACTGTAGGGGGTGTGTACGGAGAGGTCCCGTGGTTCCATGGAGGGGGAAAGCGGACGGCGGGCCTTAAGCGTGCCCAACTGTAACCGGTAAGGATTTTTCCGACCGTCTCACAGGTGCCCGTAGGGCGTGTGGCCTAGCGGACAGGGCGAGGGGTTCCTAACCCCTCGATCCCGGGTTCGAATCCCGGCACGCCCGTGCAGCGAGGAGCGAAGCGAACGGTTAGCATTCGCCGGACTGCAGCCCATCATTTATAAACCGACTTCGATCAGCACAGTTGATCTCGTTCAGGTACTGAACGCGGCCCATGCTGTCTTGGGACTGTCTCTTACCCATAAGTTCTAACGCCGTAGCTGACGAACTGACGCCGAAAGA